>NZ_JBLXXV010000003.1:0-146513 GCF_048512995.1 Rothia sp. P6271
CTAATAACAAACCACAAGAGTTGTAAAACTTTTGCAGGTATTGATTATTAAATAGGTTTGCGGTGATTATATCGTAGGGGAAACGCCCGGTTCCATCCCGAACCCGGAAGCTAAGACCTACCGAGCCGATGGTACTGCACTGGGGACGGTGTGGGAGAGTAGGTTGTTGCCGCATTATTATTTGAAGGAGGATTTCTTCCAGGTAAAACTGGTAGAAGTCCTCCTTTTTTATTATCTAAATTAAACATTCATGTAAGAGAAAACGCATCAACATTTTTGATGTGTTGATAGCTCATCCTAAAATACCCCGATAAACTATATATTCAATGCCATAACGTGAATCGTCTTCACAACAATAGAGGAGCATAATTTGTCTGACCACTCCCGCCGTGACACGCACCAGAACAACGACCGTAAAGACCAGGGAAAACGACCTCAACACTCTGACCGTCAGCGTTCTGCTTCTCGTGGAGAATACAAGAAGAATTTTGGCAACCACAAAAAATTTAACGATCGTGGACGTGACGGAGAAAAACGCTATTCAAAAGATACTGAACGTTCTTCTTCAACACATCGACCTTCCCGCGATAATAATCGATCAGAGCGCTCATACCAAGATCGTAACAAAGGCGGACGACGCTATAACAACGAAAATAAACCTCAAGGTGGACATCGCCGTGGAGGAGTAGAACAACGTGAAGAACGATTCGCCCGTAAAGAAGGATACCGTCCGGCACGCCCACAAGCACCAGAACTAGACACCGACGTCACTGGTCGTGAACTTGAAGGATACATCCTGAGAGAGCTGCGAGCCCTCGAAAAAGATAACGCTGAAGTTGTTGCAAAACACCTTGTTATGGCAGGACGATACCTTGAACTTGACCCACAATTCGCGTTAGAACACGCCGTTGCTGCTACCCGCCGTGCAGGACGTATCGGAACAGTCCGTGAAGCAGCAGGAGTCGCCGCATATGTTGCTGAAAACTATGACCTATGCCTTCGTGAACTTCGCACGCACCGCCGTATCAGTGGTTCTAACCAACACCTAGCGTTACTAATCGACAGCGAACGCGCATTAGGGCGTATCGATAAAGCACTAGAAATGGCAGAACAATTCCGCTTCGATCAAGACTTACAACCGGCAACTCGTGTCGAAATCGCTCTTGTACTTTCAGGTATCCATCACGATAGAGGCAACCTACAAGAAGCAATCAAAGCACTAGAAATTCCAGAACTTAACAGCAAACGCGGATTTGAATATAGTCCACGCCTCTTTTCAGCCTACGCAAATCTTCTAGAAGAAGCCGGAAAAACCAAAGAAGCAGCACGCTGGAACCGTCTTGCTTTCATGACCGAAGCAGCTTTAGGCCAAGGAAACTTCGTAGAGCCTGAAATTTTTGATATTTTCACCGAAGAAGAACTCCTCGAGCCAGAAGAACCTTCAGTAGATATTAGTGAATTAGAATCCCAAGCTGAAAGCTCAACCTCACAAGAGCCTACCGAAGAAAAGACTATAGAAGAGACCTCCTCAGCATCTGCTGAAGAAGAATCTTCTGCAACGAACGAGGAAAATACCGACAACGCACCCAAAGACGCATAGTATGTTACTTAAAAATCATGATGCCATTCTGAGCGATCTTGACGGTGTCGTCTATACTGGCCCACATGCAATCGACGGCGCACCTCAAGCGCTTAACCGAGCAGAAGATGAAGGCGTACCTGTCGCATTCGTAACGAATAACGCTTCACGAAGCGTCGAAACCATTGCAGAACACCTACGTTCTCTAGGGGTCAATACCTCAGCAGAACGTATTGTCAGCTCAGCACAAGCTGCAGCAGAACTCTTACGAGAATACCTTAAAACAGGGGCAAAAGTTCTGATTACAGGAACTCAAGACCTTGCAGAATGTGTCGAAGCAGCAGGTTTTAAAGCGGTTTACCACCAGACAGAAAATCCTCAAGCTGTTGTTCAAGGTTTTAACCCAAAAATGGTATGGGAAAACTTAGCAGAAGCAGCCTTTACCCTAGCAGACCCAGAAATTCTGTGGATTGCAACCAACACTGACTGGACTATTCCACAAGCCCGTGGAATGGCCCCCGGAAACGGCACACTAGTACACGCCGTCGCTAAAGCGACTGGCAGAACCCCATATATTGCGGGGAAACCAGAGGCAGCGATCTTCCGAACCGGAGCTCAAAAACTCAAGAGTACTGCACCAGTTGTTGTAGGAGATCGCCTTGATACCGACATTCGTGGCGGTAATAAAGCAGGTATAGCAACAGCTTGTGTCCTGACCGGAGTAGAAAGCTATCAAAGTATTCTACAAGCCCCAACTTTTGACCGCCCAGACTATATTCTCAGCACATTAAACGATTTCTTCATAGAATATCCGAAGATAACTGTTACCTCTGAGGGAGTGAGCTACACTGCCGAAGGTGCAGGATACCACGCCAAAGTTGAAGGCGAAATTCTCACCATAACCGGTGAAGGAGAAGAACCCGATGCTTGGAGAGTCGCATGTGCTGCATGGTGGGCTGCTTACCCTCAAGAAAGAGAAAGTCACCAACCGAAAGAAATTATTCGTGGCAAACGATAATTCACCCAACGGACTTTCCCCAAAAGAAGCGGAAAGATTAGATTCTTCCTACGTAGAACACTTTATGCATCAGCTGCAACAGGCTGACACAATAAATACTATGAACCAAAAAACTCAAGAACTTTGGTCTTTGGTTCATGGGCTAGAAGACTATCTTAAAAAGGGTGAGTCCTCCGAGTGAGACTCGATAAAGAACTCGTAAATCGTGCTTTAGCACGTTCACGCACCCTTGCTCAGAAACTCATTAACGATGGTTTTGTCTCGGTCAACGGGGTAGTTATCACAAAAAGCTCCTATGACGTACTACCTCGAGACACCATCACAGTGGATGATAACGACCATATACAGTATGTTTCCCGTGCCGGGCATAAACTGATGGGCGCACTAAAAATCTTTTCCGAAGTCACAGCAGCTGATAAAAATTGTCTTGACGCTGGAGCTTCCACCGGAGGATTTACAGATGTCTTACTACAACAAGGTGCAGCACACGTTGCTGCCGTTGACGTAGGACACAATCAGCTCGTTTCCACGCTACGAGAAGACCCACGAGTTAGCGTTTACGAGGGCATGAACGTTAGATATCTACGTCCAGAACATATCGGAGGAGTCGTAGATCTTACCGTCTCTGACCTCTCTTTTATCTCCTTAACACTGGTCATGGATGCACTAGCTCAAGCAACTAGAACAGGCGGAGACCTCCTCCTGATGATTAAACCTCAATTTGAAGTAGGCCAACACAACATTGGACGTGGGGGAGTTGTCACCGACCCGATAGCTCATCAAGAAGCCATTAAGAAAGTCTCGTTGAGCGCTCAAGAATGTGGACTTAACATTGCTGGCGTTGAAAAAAGTCCATTACCGGGACAAGACGGAAATCAAGAATTTTTCCTGTGGTGCACTAAATAGTGAAAGCCAACTCAACCTCAACGCAAAAGTACCATAAGATTTATAACGTGAGCACCTCAACAAAAAAGAACTCTTCTTCTCGAAAAATTCTCGTCTTCGCCCATACCGGCCGTGAAGAAGCCCGCAAGGCAGCACGTACTGTCTGCCGTCAACTACATGAATCGGGGCTAGTTCCCGTCCTTGAACGTAGCGACCTCGAATGTCTAGTTGAGGGGTGGCAAAATCCCGTCCCTGTAGCTGTTGCTCGTGAAGCAGTAGCACTCGTTGACGTCGAACTAGGAATTGTGCTTGGTGGCGACGGCTCTATTCTGCGTGCAGCAGAGAAAGTGCGTCATACAGATATTCCACTTGTCGGTGTTAACCTTGGGCACGTCGGATTTCTAGCTGAATCTGAAGAATCAGATCTTCAAGAGACCGTGCAATGCATCGTTGAAAATAATTACACCGTCGAAGAACGCATGGCCATTGACGTAAAAGCATGGCACGGGCATCAAAAACTAGTCGAAACATGGGCCCTGAACGAAGCGAGTGTCGAAAAAGGCAACCGCGCAAAAATGATTGAGGTAGTTATCGAAGTCGACAAACGTCCGTTGAGCACCTTTGGGTGTGACGGGGTTGTTATGGCAACGCCCACGGGGTCAACAGCCTACGCTTTCTCCGGTGGTGGGCCTATCGTCTGGCCAGAAGTAGAAGCCATGCTCATGGTTCCACTATCCGCACACGCCCTTTTTGCTCGTCCTCTTGTCACTGCCCCGACATCTTCCTTAGCTGTTGAACTATTACCCCATAATGGGGTGACTGGCGTACTGTGGTGCGATGGGCGTCGAACCATCGACTTACCTGCTGGTGCAAGAATTGAAGTCTCACGATCAGAAAAATACGTTCGTCTAGCAAGAATACATACAGCACCATTCTCCGAACGTCTTGTCGCAAAATTTGAGCTTCCTATTCGCGGCTGGCGCGGTCCAGAAAACACTACTCAAGACGAAAAAACAGCCTCATAAGGATAAGAGAGACACTAATTCTATGATTGAAGAAATTCATCTGCGTGACGTGGGCGTCATTACGGATGCTCGTTTGCCGCTAGAACCGGGGTTCTCTGTGCTTACTGGTGAAACTGGAGCCGGAAAAACAATGGTTGTCACTGCTCTTGGCATGTTACTTGGTGCACGCAGTGACGCTGGAACGGTACGAAGCGGCGCGAAGAACGCTTTAGCTGAAGCTGTGATGCGCCTACCTAAAAACCATAAAGCTCTTGCTCTAGCAGAAGACGCCGGCGGTAGTTTCGACCATATTGATCAAGAACAATGTGAACTATTACTGGCACGTACTGTCTCTGCCCAAGGACGTTCACGTGCACACGTTGGAGGCTGTTCGGCACCGATTGGAAAATTAGCTGAAATTGGGCAAACACTAGTGGCAGTACACGGACAATCGGATCAGATTCGTTTGAAATCTTCTGCCGAACAACGACGAGCTCTTGACTCCTACGCTGGAGACGAACTAAGCAAGATACAGCAGAACTATCAGCAACATTATGAGCGTTATCGTCATCTTGCAACGGAGCTACGCCACGTTCGTGAAAATACTCGTGAAAGAGCTCTTGAAGCGCAAACATTAGAAAGTGCTTTAGCTGAGATTAACACGATAGAACCCATCCTCGGAGAAGACGAAAAATTATCTCAAGAAAGTCTACGGCTGACGAACATTGAGTCTTTACGTTCTGCCGCGCATACGGCTTTAGGCGCTTTGACCGGATCAGAATATCTTGAAGCTGATAGCGCTAACGTTTTAGCACTATTAGATACAGCCCGTTCTGCTCTAGAGGTGGAATCCTCTTCTGACGAACAATTAGCAACACTCGTTCAACGACTCAATGATGCGCTGATACAGATTACAGATATTGCTGAGGAGCTGTCGTCATACACCTCAAATCTAGACAGTGAAGGGCCGCATCGCTTAGCTCAAGTTCAAGAACGTTTAGCACAGCTTAAAACTCTTACTCGCAAATATGGTTCAGATATTGCTGAAGTACTCCAATGGGCAGAAGAATCTCAAGAACGTCTTGTGTCTTTGAACGACGACCCTCACCGTATTGAAGAGCTTGAAGAGGAACTACAAGACCTTCGAGAACGTCTTCAACAGCAAGCCGAGCAGATGTTGCAGATTAGGCAACGTGCAGCGAAGAAACTTGCTTATGCTGTTTCTGAAGAGTTAAGCGCGTTAGCCATGCCCCATGCCGAACTTGTTGTTGACGTTCAAGAGAATGCAAAATTCACTCCTTCTGGCAAAGACACTATTGAGTTTTTACTCAAGCCACATGAAAAGGCAACGGCTCGTCCCTTAGGAAAAGGTGCTTCTGGAGGTGAACTTTCTCGCGTAATGTTAGCGCTTGAAGTTGTCTTAGCAGAAGTCGATCCCGTCCCTACTTTTATTTTTGACGAGGTAGACTCGGGTGTGGGTGGTAAAGCCGCCGTCGAAATTGGTCGGCGACTAGCGATGCTCGCTCAACATGTTCAGGTTCTGGTGGTCACACATTTGCCTCAAGTTGCCGCTTTTGCCGATCAACATATTCTGGTCATGAAGAACGACGACGCTTCACTCTCTAAAGTCAAAGTGCTTGACGAACAAGAACGTGTCGTAGAGCTGGCTCGTATGCTAGCCGGACATGACGAATCTCTCTCTGCTCAAGAACATGCAAGAGAACTATTGAAAAATGGGAAGAACATCTCACGACCTACTCGCACGCAATAGGTGAGTGGTGTTGGCTCAGAAGAATATCAATGATAAGGTGGAATTCCGTGGCGAATGAAAAAAAGACTTCAGATAACGGCAAAGTAACACATCAGATTTTTGTAACTGGTGGTGTAGCTTCATCCCTCGGTAAAGGACTTTCAGCATCTTCTCTAGGGCGTCTGCTACGCTCTCGCGGTCTATCCGTGACGATGCAAAAGTTTGACCCTTACCTCAACGTAGACCCCGGTACGATGAACCCCTTCCAGCACGGAGAAGTTTTCGTAACAGACGATGGGGCAGAAACAGACCTCGACATCGGTCACTACGAACGTTTCCTTGACGAAAATCTCGACCAGTCTTCCAACGTAACAACCGGACAAGTCTATTCTACTGTTATCGCTAAAGAGCGTCGTGGTGAATACCTTGGCGATACCGTTCAGGTCATCCCTCATATTACCGATGAAATTAAACGTCGTATGAGAGTGCCTGCAACACGTGAAGACGCACCAGATATTATCATTACTGAAATTGGTGGAACTGTCGGTGATATTGAGTCTCAGCCGTTCCTTGAAGCTGCCCGACAAGTCCGCCGAGACGTTGGACGAAATAACGTCTTCTTTCTACACGTGTCTCTAGTGCCTTTTATTGGGCCTTCCGGAGAACTCAAAACTAAACCTACTCAGCATTCAGTTGCTGCGCTTCGTGGTTTGGGCATTATTCCTGATGGGCTCGTCCTTCGATGCGAACGAGAAGTTCCAGAATCTCATAAGAAGAAAATTGGGAACGCTTGCGACGTTGACCCTGCGGCAGTTATTTCTTGCGCTGATGCGCCTAGCATCTATGACATCCCTAAAACTCTTCACAGCCAAGGGCTAGACACATATATCCTCGATTATCTTGGTCTTGACTATCAAGAGGCTGACTTTACCGAATGGAACAAAGTTCTTACCGCTGTACACCAGCCTCAAGCTGAGGTTAATGTTGCCCTCGTCGGAAAATACATTGACCTACCTGACGCGTATCTTTCTGTCTCTGAAGCCTTACGTGCTGGAGGCTTTGCAAACAACGCTAAAGTGAACGTCAAATGGGTAGCGGCTGACCTCTGTGCCACCGACGAAGATGCTGCACACCAGCTACGCGAGATGGACGCCGTTCTTGTCCCTGGTGGATTCGGTATCCGCGGTCTCGACGGTAAAATTGGGGCACTCAAATATGCACGTGAACACCATATTCCAACACTGGGTATCTGCCTAGGTCTACAGTCAATGGTGATTGAATACGCGCGCAATGTGCTAGAAATTCGTGACGCATCGTCAACAGAATTTGACCCTGAAACACCGTCACCACTCATCGCTACAATTAAAGAACAACAACAATTTGTTGAGGGCGCCGGAGACCTTGGCGGAACGATGCGTCTTGGACTGTACCCCGCAACCTTAAACGCTGATTCTGTCGTGGCGAAGACCTATGGTGCTACTGAAGTTTCAGAACGTCACCGCCACCGTTATGAAGTTAACAATGAATATCGTGAACAGCTAGAAAAAGCTGGTCTCGTTATTAGTGGCGTATCTCCTGACGGCAATCTTGTAGAATACGTTGAACTTCCTGAAAACGTACACCCTTATTACGTTGCGACACAGGCGCATCCTGAATACCGTTCTCGCCCAACACGACCACACCCCTTGTTTGTTGGGCTGATTCGGGCAGCGCTCGCACAACGTGCAAAGTAACGAGGGAACGATATACATAGTTCTTGAGCCATAGAAAGTCGGGTGTCAGAGGTCATCTCTGATACCCGACTTTCTCTAGCTGGTGTATCTTGGAACCTCACATAACAAGCTTCGGTTGTAGACTGATACATGTTTGAGACAACCTTAGGAAGGCTCCACCATGCAATTCCCATTAGAAGAACTTGCCGACTCTATCGATCCGAGAACCACACATAATAGAACCCTTCTATGTGGCGGGCGTATTTGGGATGTCGTACGAGAGAAGGTCTCACTCACAGAAGAGTCAGCACCTTTTGAACGGGATTTTCTCGAACACCCAGGAGCCGTAGCTATTGCGGTGCTGAACGAAGACCAACAGATTCTTTTAATCCGCCAATACCGTCACCCAGTACGTGCAAACCTTTGGGAGATACCTGCTGGATTATTAGATGTGGCAGGAGAAACTCCTCTCGAAGCAGCACAACGAGAACTTGCCGAAGAAACATCTCTATGCGCTAAACAATGGGACACGTTAATGGAATTCTATAATTCTCCAGGAGGAAGTACCGAGGCCTGTCGAGTATTCTTAGCACGGGACATTGCCCCTGTTGATAAAGAACATCAGCACATTCGAGAAGATGAAGAATCTGAGATTATTATGCGATGGGTAAATCTTAAGGACGCAGTTTCTGCTGTATTATCAGGGTACATACATAACCCTAGTGCGACTAACGCGATTCTTGCTACCTATATCGCTCACCAGCAGAATTTTAGTAGCCTTTATTCTGCTCACTCACCATTTGAAGCACATCCTCGGTACAGAACAAAAGATTGTACAGGGCCTATCTGTCCAGCGAAAAACTCATAAGCCGATATCTCTATGACAACAACTTCAACACAAACAGCTTTACAACGTGGCATAGAACAATATCTGCAATTTCTCACTATCGAACGATCCCTGAGTAAAAATACGGTGGAATCATATCGTCGTGATCTTCATCGGTACGAAATATTTTTGGTACAGAATGCAATCATCTCTCCTCGCTCTATCACCTCAAAACACATTCGTGATTTTGTGACTCAACTAGCCACCGGAGTTTACCCAGAACAGAAGCCACTGAGCGTACGGAGCGTAGCAAGAGCTGTCGTTGCGGTGAGAGGAGTTCACCGTTTTTGGTTCAAAGAAGGTACTACCTCAGACGATCCCGCCTCTCATATCCAGCCACCTAAAATAGCGTCAAGACTTCCCAAAGGTATCTCCTATGAAGATGTCAAGGCTCTTGTAGAAAGCCCCGATCAACATTCTGCAACAGGTCTTCGCGACCGTGCCATGTTGGAATTTTTATACTCAACAGGGGCGCGTATTTCTGAAGTCCTGAATCTTGACCTTGATGATATCTCTGTCCAAGAGCCTGCTTCTGAATCTTCTGAACAAAAACACCGTACTGGTATGGTAAGGCTATGGGGCAAAGGCTCTAAAGAAAGAATTGTTCCCCTCGGCTCATATGCTGTGCACGCTCTGGAAGAATATTTGGTGCGTGCACGCCCAATCCTTGCTCAACAAGGTAAAGGAATACCCGCACTATTTTTGAACGCTCGTGGTGGAAGGCTCGGACGTCAGGGTGCATGGCTCATCATCAAAAATGCTGCTGAACGTGCAGGTATTGTGTCAGATATTTCTCCACATACGCTAAGACACTCGTATGCTACGCACCTGTTAGAAGGTGGGGCGGATATTCGTGTTGTCCAAGAACTTTTAGGGCATGCTTCACTGACAACAACCCAGATTTACACTAAAGTTACGGCAGAAACGTTACGCGAAGTCTTCGCGGCAACGCATCCACGAGCTCTTTAACCAGAGATAATTTGACTCTAGGCTGTACTCTAGAGAGAGAACAATTTTCGGTTTCATAAAGGTAATGCATATGAATAAATCTTTTGATGATCATTCACAGACTGGTCCAACGGGTCGTCCTGTACGGATATATCCTGATCCTGCGCCACTGCAGACTCATGGGCCAGCTCGTATTATTTCTATGGTCAACCAAAAAGGTGGAGTCGGTAAAACCACCTCGACTATTAACCTCGGTGCTGCTCTTGCCGAATGCGGACGACGCGTTCTACTCGTTGATTTTGATCCGCAAGGTGCGTTATCCGCTGGGTTTGGTGCCAACCCACACGAACTGGACCTGACAGTATATAACGTTATGATGGACCGTAACGTTGATATTCGTGAGGTTATTCAAAGTACTAACGTCGAAAATATTGACTTACTTCCTGCAAATATTGACCTTTCGGCTGCAGAAGTTCAGCTCGTCAACGAGGTTGCTCGTGAACAGGTTCTAAGTAGCGCTCTACGTAAAGTTGCTCATGAATATGATGTGATTTTGATTGACTGCCAGCCTTCTTTAGGACTGCTGACAGTCAATGCGTTGACAGCTAGCGACGGTGTCATCATTCCACTTATTTGTGAGTTTTTCGCTCTACGTGCGGTTGCACTATTGGTGGATTCGATTGAGAAAGTTCAAGAACGTCTCAACCCTAAACTTCAAATTGATGGGGTTCTTGCCACGATGTTTGATTCTCGCACTTTACATTCTAAGGAAGTTCTAGCTCGTATCATTGACGCTTTTGGAGATAAAGTTTTCGATACCGTCATCAAACGAACCGTGAAATTCCCCGATGCAAGTGTCTCTGCAGAACCTATTTTGTCGTATGCCACAACTCATCCTGGCGCAGAAGCATACCGCCAATTAGCACGTGAACTCATTAGCCGTGGTGGTGCCGCTTAAACGTGGGCAAAGCTACCTGCTAAGACCCTTGCACTTTTCTTCTGTCCTAGGGCAGAATCGTGATAGGGGAATGACCTATATCTTTTTCAGAAGGACCTGCTACATCTATGACAACAGAGCCGGTCGCTGCCGTGATGGCACCGACACCCCATACCTCAGACGAGAGAACACCAACGCCTTTTAACCTCACACTAGAGAACTTTGAAGGCCCTTTTGACCTTTTACTCTCTTTGATTACTCGCCGTAAACTCGACATCACAGATATTGCCTTATCTGAAGTAACCGATGAGTTTATCGAATATATTTCGGCTCTCTACCAACAACATCATCGTCAAGCGCTAGATACTGCCAGCGATTTTTTGGTTACCGCAGCAACACTTCTAGAACTTAAAGCTGCCCGATTATTACCGCAAGAGAGTACCTCTGAAAATAACTATGATGCAGCATTACTAGAAGCTCGAGACTTACTCTTTGCACGGCTTTTACAATATCGTGCCTATCGAGAAGTCTCAGAATACCTGAACGCTCGATACGAACAAGAATCACAACATTTCACACGAGAAGTCGCTCTTGAACCTCACCTTGCAAAAGTTCTTCCCGAACTCGTTTTTAACACGGGAGCTGAAGAATTTGCGCGTATCGCCGCCCAAGCACTACAGCTTAAAAAACGAGAAACTACTGGCATACCAGAGCCAACGGTCAATACCGAACATCTGCAAGAACCGCTCACCACTATCGCCACAGAAGAACAACATGTTCAAGAACTCCTACAAGACAGAGAAGAAGCATCCCTCCTTGAACTTCTTCAAGATGCCGGCGTATATGAAATAGCCATTGTTCGTTTTCTCGCTCTTCTTGGGTTATATCAGCAAGGTGCCATTACCTTACACCAAGAAAAGCCTTTAGGAACAATTCGTGTGATAGCTCAACAGCTCCACGAAGGTACAACACACAAACTAGTAGAGCAGGAGCAGTGACGATGTCTGAACGCTCAGAAGAATACGATTACACTGCAGAAGACCTTGCACTTCTGACTTCTGGAGCATGGAGCCCAGATACAGAAGATCACGACCACAACAACGCAGAACAACGCTCTTTCGACAATGCAGATAAGAGTGTTCAAGCTCCTGAGAACCCTTGGGAAGAACCAGAAAAAGCTGAAGAATACGCAGCACAAAAAACTCGACAGAAACCCGTAGTTCTTCTTAACGATGAGGATATCCCCAGCGTTGAACTTCAACCAGGAGGAACAAAAGCAGCTATTGAAGCCATACTTTTAATCGCGCACAAGCCGGTACGAACCCGAGAACTGTCAGAAGCTCTGCTCCTCCCTGAAGATGTGATAGAGAGCGCTTTAGACCAGCTATATCGAGAATATAATGGTTATGTAGAACAAGATACCGTGCATGAACCTCGTGGACTAGAGCTTAGACGTGTAGCAGGGGGATGGCGCATCTATTCACGTTCAGACTTTAGTCCTTGGGTAGGGCGATTCATCGGGTCAAAAGCAAATTCAAAATTGCCAAAAGCCGTGATGGAAACACTCGCAATTATTGCGTATCAACAGCCCGTAACACGAGCATATATTGCCGGCGTCCGAGGAACTAACGCTGACTCTGCGGTACGAACTCTTCTTCAACGAGAACTCATCGTAGAAACCACACCAGAACCCCAAACCCGAGCGCAACAATATATCACTACAGAACTTTTTCTGGAAAAAATCGGTTTAGATTCTTTAGACGAACTACCGCCGTTAGCCCCCTATCTACCCGATGAAAACGACCTAGAAATAGCAACGGAAAACTTTTAAAGAGTAGAAGAAAACAGCGCTATACGGCGTTGAAACACTCTTCACCTCACAATCCATTAACTCAACACACAATGTGCTACTACAGCACGAACAGGAGAAAAACACATGAGTGCACAGAAACCATCCGGTCGTTCACAGAACCGAACCGGAGCTAAAAATAATCGCGGAACAACTCACCGTAAAGGCGGTATTCCCAAAGGCGGTAAAGGTAACGGCGGAAAACGATTCCGTTCTGGAAAACCTTTCGCACAAGAACGTGGAGAATACAGACCACAACGTAACAACTCTAATTACGCTGGGCCACACCGCCCCCGCCGTCCTCGTGCAGAACCAGTAGACCATTACGATTTCTACGAACAAGACGGTGTACGACTACAAAAAGTGATGGCTCAAGCCGGTGTCGCAAGCCGACGAGTCTGCGAACAGATGATTACCGAAGGCCGAGTGACCGTCAACGACGAACTCGTCACCGAATTAGGGGTACGCGTCAACCCCGAAGAAGTCAACATCCGTGTTGATGGAATCACCATTCAAACCGACGAACGTAAAATCTATATGGCGTTAAATAAACCGGCAGGTGTTGTCTCTACTATGGAAGACCCCGACGGGCGCCCCTGCATTAACGACTTCCTACGTTCTTCTATGAGCCAACGTGTCTTCCACGTCGGCCGCCTCGACGTAGAAACTGAAGGGCTGCTACTTCTCACCAACGACGGCGAACTCACCAACCGCCTGACACACCCCAGCTACGAGATTCCTAAAACATACCTAGTTCAAGTTCACGGGCCTGTAGAAGCTGGCGTAGGTGCACAGATGAAGAGGGGCATCCGCCTTGAAGATGGTGTCTCCCGAGTAGATAGCTTCAAACTCGTAGACTCTACTCCCGGGCACGTACTCATTGAGGTAACTATCCACTCCGGTAAGAACCGTATTGTACGACGTCTCTTTGACGCAGCCGGATACCCCGTAGAAAAGCTCGTTCGTGTACAAATGGGGCCAGTTCGTATCGGATCTCAAAAACAAGGAACTATTCGCAATCTATCTAAAGTGGAAATTGGGCAGCTCCTTGCTTCTGTAGGCTTATAAAAGAGAAATATATGATGAGTCATTCACCTCAGGCAGAGGCGCACTCGCTCCCACCGGTTCTTATCGTTGGAACCGGACTCTTGGGTGCCTC
This sequence comes from Rothia sp. P6271, assembly GCF_048512995.1. NCBI lineage: Bacteria > Bacillati > Actinomycetota > Actinomycetes > Micrococcales > Micrococcaceae > Rothia > Rothia sp. P6271. Next base: position 13,728 of record NZ_JBLXXV010000003.1, read on the forward strand.
CGTAGGGCTCTGTCTTCGTAGCCAAGGACGAGATGTCTACCTCGTAGACGTCTCTCCTACGGTGGAAGCTATTGCTGAAGATATTGGTGCCGGAATATCTGTTCATAAACGTGCTCAAGAGCGCGGTCTTAAAAATATGCCACTTCCACAACTGATACCTGAGGCGCCGTATCTTGTGGTTGTAGCTGCTCCGCCAGATGTTGTGGCGCAAATCGTCATAGAACAATTACAGTGGTGGCCTCATGCAACGGTAGTAGACCTGGCCTCAGTGAAAGCACCCATCGCCGAAACCGTGATTGCTTCTTCGTCAGAAGCACACCGTTATGTGGGTGCACACCCTATGGCTGGACGAGAACGATCAGGGCCGGTCTCTGCTCGCGCAGAACTATTTACGTCACGTCCATTTGTTGTGTGTCCGCACCATAGTTCCTGCGAAGAATCCATCAAAATTGCTCATCATCTAGGCGTGGAACTTGGTTCTCTTGTGACCATCATGGACGCTCAAGAACATGACCGTTCTGTTGCCCGTATTTCACACGTGCCGCAGGTGATGAGCTCTCTGCTCGCCTCCCGTTTGCAAGAAACTCCTTTACACGCATTATCGTTAGCGGGGCAGGGGTTACGAGACACCGTTCGTATTGCAGGCTCTGAACCAACCTTATGGACCCAGATTTTGTCGGCTAATGCTGAGCACGTTCGAGAGACGCTGCTTGAGATTCGACAGGAACTAGACCGTATTATCTGTAGTCTTGAAAACCCGCAAGGGCAGGGCGCTCGCTTGAGTATCGCGCAGATGATGCGTGATGGTAATGCTGGTGTGGCGCGTATTCCTGGAAAACATGGAGGTGCGCCTTCTGCCTTCTCCCAGATTGTAGTATTGGTTGAAGACACCCCTGGGACTCTTGCTCAACTCTTGCAGGAAATTGGTCAGTTAGGGGTGAACCTTGAGGACTTACGTCTTGAGCATTCTCCGGGGCAGCCGGTCGGTATGGTGGAGCTTTCGGTAAATCCTCATGAGCATGAGAAATTAATTGAAGATTTGACGAACGCCGGCTGGAAGGTTGTTCGATAAAGATGAAAGAAGACAAGACGATGAAAGAACTTGTAATCGCGATTGATGGGCCTTCTGGTTCTGGAAAATCATCGGTATCTGAGCAGATTGCACGCCACTATCAGCTGGCATACCTCGATACTGGTGCCATGTACCGTGCCTTGACATGGTACTGTCTAGAAGAGCACGTTGACCTCAACGATACATCAGCAGTGATTGAAGCTGCGCAGCGTTTTCCCTTAGAACAAAGCACCACTGTCGATGAAAAATTCTTGCGGGTCGGCGGTACAGATGTTTCTGAGCAGATTCGTTCTCCACGTATTTCAGAGTCTGTTTCTGCTATTGCTTCTGTGCCTGAGGTCCGTTCTTTGTTGGTTGCCCAACAGTGTCAAATGATTGAAGACTGTGCACGGCGTATTGTTGTTGAAGGTCGAGACATCACCACAGTTGTCGCCCCAGATGCTCATGCGCGTGTGCTGTTAACGGCGTCTGAAGAGGTTCGAATGGCTCGTCGTGGTATTCAGCTTGGTGGAACACAAAATCAGCAGCAGCTACAGAAACAGGTTGCTGAACGTGACGCTAAAGATTCCCGAGTCAATAATTTTATGGAAGCTGCTGAGGGCGTAACTTTGGTTGATTCATCTGAATTAGATTTTGAACAGACGATTCTTGCTGTGCGTGGAGCTATCGAAGACCAAATTCACTCCGATAGTGCATTAGACTTGAACTAAATAGATTATACGAGCGAAGAGAAAAGAATTTTTATGGTAGAGAATACGACGCCAGAGCGCGATGAGTATGAGAAGAAATATTTAGGTGACGGTAACGATAACGTTTCAGAGCGTTTAGCGCAGATCGATGACGAAACCGCTGAACAACGAGCTGAGGCCTTGCGTGCAGGTCTTGAAGACTATGCTCTAGAAGAGGAAGACCGCCAGCTACTTGGTGCATGGGGCTTCGATATTAACGAAGATGAAAGTGAAGAAGCTGACCCCGTTGTCGCTATCGTTGGACGCCCAAACGTCGGTAAATCCACTATTATCAACCGTATTTTGGGTCGTCGTGAAGCCGTTGTTGAAGACAAACCTGGTGTGACGCGTGACCGTGTTTCTTATAAAGCAGAGTGGAACGGAAAAGACTTCACTCTCGTTGATACCGGCGGTTGGGAAGCTGACGCTAAGGGCATTGACGCGCAGGTGGCTGCTCAAGCAGAGATTGCTGTAGCGCACGCTGATGTTGTGTTGTTAGTGGTGGACGCAATGGTTGGTATTTCTGCAACCGACGAAGCGATTGTTCGTATGTTGCGTCGTATTAATAAGCCTCTTTTGCTGATCGCTAACAAGGTAGACGCTGAACATCAAGAAGCTGAAATTCATAGCTTGTGGTCTTTGGGTATGGGCCAGCCCTATCCTGTGTCGGGTCTGCACGGCCGTGGGCTTGCTGACCTTCTTGACGCCTTATACGAAGTGATGCCGGAGCATTCTCAATATGCTGAGCCAGAGGCTTTAGGCGGTCCTCGTCGTGTGGCTTTGGTGGGTCGCCCCAACGTGGGTAAGTCCTCGTTACTAAACAAGCTCGCCGGTGAAGAACGTGCCGTAGTTAATGATCTTGCAGGTACGACACGTGACCCTGTGGATGAGATCGTTGAGCTAGGGGGGCGTCCTTGGCGTTTTGTGGATACGGCAGGTATTCGTCGTCGTGTGCATATGGCAAAAGGCGCAGATTTCTATGCTTCTCTAAGAACCCAAACTGCTATTGAACGTTCTGAAGTATGTGTTGTTCTTCTCGATGTTTCAGAGACCATCTCTGAACAGGACATTCGGATTATTCAGCAGGTTGTTGATTCGGGGCGTGCTCTAGTGCTGGCCTTTAATAAGTGGGACACTCTTGATGAAGAGCGTCGAGATCAGCTAGAACGAGAAATTGACCGTGACCTTGCGCATGTTGCGTGGGCTCCTCGTGTAAATATCTCTGCGCGTACTGGCTGGCATAAAGATAAGCTTGTACCAGCTTTGGAAACTGCTCTTGAATCATGGGATTCCCGTATTCCTACAGGACGTCTTAACGCTTTCTTGGGCGAGATTGTTGCTGCGCATCCGCATCCTTTGCGTGGCGGTAAGCAGCCTCGTATTCTCTTTGGTACGCAAGTGTCTTCTCGTCCTCCAAAGTTTGTTCTCTTTACGACAGGTTTCTTGGATCCTGGATACCGTCGTTTTATTATGCGTCGTTTGCGTGAGACTTTCGAATACACAGGTACTCCACTTGAAATTTCGATGCGTGTACGTGAACGTCGTCAGCTTGATAAGAAACGTCAGTCCTCTAAAGGCTCTCGACGCTAAATAGTATTTGTGGTGTGTGCTGTGCGTTGACGACACGGTTGCGACGTGCAGCGCACCTCCATAAGTGTGAGCTAAGACTCTCAAGTTTTTAGGTTGTGAGTTTGTCTTCGCTCTTGTCGGTGCTGTATAGTTGTCTAGGTGCTAGAAACCTTCAGGTTTTCTATACAGCATTTCGGGTTGTGGCGCAGCTTGGTAGCGCACTTGACTGGGGGTCAAGGGGTCGCAGGTTCAAATCCTGTCAACCCGACCAACAAAGCCGTGATAAAAACTTATTGTTTTTATCACGGCTTTATTTTTATACGATATCTAATGTCTTAGAAAAGACGATCACCTGCTAGATTCTGGGACCGTTCTAACTCTAATAACCACTGTTTTGCAGAAAGACCTCCTGCATAACCGGTTATTTTTCCTCCCGCCCCAAGAACCCTATGACAAGGAATAAAAATAATACAAGGGTTTCGGCCTACCGCTTGGCCTACGGCCTGAGCAGGAGCACCAGGACCAACAACACGGCTAATAGCACCGTACGTATCTGTATACCCGTAACGGATGTCTGAGACGAGATTCCATACTGCTAGTTGAAAATCTGTTCCTTCAGGGCGAAGAGGAATCTCAAAGACAGTACGTTGACCTCGAAAATATTCTTCTAACTCTTGTACAGCCTGAGAAAGAACACTATTCTCATGAGCTTTAACGAACTTTCCCAGACACTCTTTTTCAGGAAAATGCTTTTGCTTCTCTAACCACGCACCAACAAGAGCGCCCTCTTCAACGCAAAGAAAAATAGTCCCAATCTTCGTAGCACAAGTGGTATAGACACGTGAGAGAACATCATCACCGGCTGCTTCTTCAATCGCGTTGGAAACAGACTCAGTCATAATAAAAACCTTCCGCACCACATAATGATGACAAGTAGAGAAGACACATAACAATATCTCTAGGATAGCGTTATCTTAAGACTGCACTGAACGTACGATTGCTTCTGCTAATGTTAAATCTTCCCAACCCATACCTGATGTTTTAAAAACAATAGGGCGTTCAGACCTTACTTTAAGATCTCCTGAAACAATCTTACACAGAGGATACAACTTGTCTTCTGCCAAGACACCGTCTTCAATTGCGCAGATAACATCACCGCATTCGCGAAGAGCAGTTGCTATATCTTCAACAATCACTTCAGCAACTTCCATCACTGAAGAACTCACTTCTCGTGCCTGCGGAGTATGAGAACCCACCGCAACAATAACAGCGTGAGGGCTAATATCTTCTACCTCAAAAAGGGGAGTGGATGAAGTCGTGGTACAAAGAATGAGTTCTGCCTGTTTGAGGACATCAGCAGCATCCTGAGAATCAGCCTGAACCCACTGTGTTATATCTTCTGGCTGGGTACGGCTAATAAAAGTATGCTCTACTGGACGTATTGCCTCGAGCGTATTTTCGAGGGTCTTAAGGTGGGCGCGTCCTTGTGCACCACAGCCAAAAATGACGGTTTTTAGTGGTTCTGAAGAACCAGAAATATAAGGGTAAACACCGGCAATAGAAACCGCTGACGTGCGGATATCAGTTAGTGCCACGCCATCAAGAACATGTGTTGGTGCAAGGGTCTGCGCATTGAATAGAAGATAAGACCCTTGAATCAACGGCACATCAGGACGTACCGAGGTATCTGCGCAGCTGAGGATTTTCATTCCGAAACTATCACGAGTATAAGAAGGCATCATGAGCAGCTGAGCGTAGGGCATATCCATTTTCTGACGAGGATAATCACAACTTGGATCATAACCATTTTTTAAAGTTTCTCGGAGCGCATGTACTGCTTGTGCAGGAGAGAAATGTTCGAGGATATTTTGATACGAAAGATAAGTAATGCTCATCTTCTCACCCTCTCAAAAACTGGTATAAAAATCTGCTATTAAGCCTAACGCTGAGCCATAAGCGTCATAAATACTCCCATGGAGTACATACAACACCTATGACTCAGCGTTAGTGAGAGTCAGCTATCGAAGAGTGAAAACGACAATAGCTTTAGTCTTGGTCTACATCCTCATCGACCCAGTCGAGAGTCTTTGCTACAGCCTTCTTCCAAAGACGGTATTGACGTTCGACTTCGTCAGTTGGCATTTGCGGAGTCCAACGCTGGTCCTCAGCCCAGTTTGCGGTGACATCTTCTTCACCACTCCAGAAACCAACTGCGATACCTGCAGCATAAGCAGCACCCAATGCGGTAGTTTCGATGACTTTTGGACGGATCACAGGTACGCCCAAGATATCTGCCTGGAATTGCATGAGGAATTCGTTTGCCGTCATGCCGCCATCAACACGTAGCTCAGAAAGATCAACGTTAGTTCCTGCAGCTTGCGCATCAGCATTCATTGCGTCGAGAACCTCACGAGTCTGCCAAGCAGTAGATTCAAGAGCAGCACGAACAATATGTGCACGGTTAACATAACGGGTCAGACCCACGATAACGCCACGTGCGTCTGGTCGCCAATGTGGTGCAAAGAGACCAGAGAAAGCGGGGACAACATAGCATCCGCCAGAATCTTCAACGCTTGTCGCAAGAGCTTCTGAATCTGCCGCATTATCAATCATCTTCAGGTTATCGCGAAGCCATTGAATCAGTGAACCAGAAACAGCGACGGAGCCTTCCAATGCGTAGACAGGTGCTTGATCGCCAATCTTATACGCAACAGTTGTGAGCAACCCATTCTCAGAGATGACGGGCTCCTCACCGGTATTCATCAACATGAAGTTACCGGTTCCGTAAGTATTCTTTGCCATGCCCTTTTCAAAGCAAGCTTGACCGAAAGTTGCTGCCTGCTGGTCACCGAGAATACCCGCGATAGGGGTGCCGTTGAGAAGTCCTTGAGAACGTCCGTATCCGTAAACTTCGGATGAGGACTTAATCTCAGGGAGCATAGACATCGGGATTCCCATATCTGCTGCAATGTTTTCGTCCCATTCGAGGGTACGGATATTCATCAGCAGGGTGCGGGACGCATTGGTAACGTCTGTGACGTGAACGCCGCCATCAACACCACCGGTCAAATTCCATAGAACCCAGGTGTCAGTATTGCCAAAGAGCAAATCGCCTGCTTCTGCTTTTTCGCGTGCGCCTTCGACGTTATCAAGAATCCATTTGACCTTAGGGCCGGAGAAGTATGTTGCCAAGTTAAGACCAACAATATCGTGGTACTTACCGGGGCCTGCCTCGCCACCTAGCTCATCACAAATTTTTTGGGTGCGGGTATCCTGCCACACAATAGCGTTATATACAGGTTTACCTGTGGTCTTATCCCAGACAACAGCAGTTTCGCGCTGGTTAGTGATACCTACCGCTGCAATTTCGTGGTGGTTGACCTCAGCTTTGGTCATACACTGGCCTACTGCCTGGCGGACATTTTCCCAGATTTCCATGGGATCGTGTTCTACCCACCCAGCCTTTGGGAAAATCTGTTCGTGCTCCAGCTGGCCGATGGACTTGATTTCGCCACTCTTGTTGAAAAGAATCGCGCGAGAGCTGGTTGTTCCCTGGTCGATGGAAAGAATGTACTTCTTACGCTCGGGGAGAGTAGTAGTCATAATGTCACTTCCTTGTGAAGTTTGAGATTTTGATAATGGACAAAAGATATCTCGTACGAGAAAAATTAGTTGTTGTCTGCCATCTCGCGTTGTTGTAGGAGCTCACGTTCTTTACGACCGATAATCCACATGAAAACCAGAGCGAGAACAACGATTCCAAGTAACGCGCTATAGGCTACGCCCCAACCAAAATAGTGGATGAGCAAACCTACACCGGTAGATGCCAGTGAAGCACCAAGCAAGTACCCAAAAAGTCCCGTAAATCCGGCTGCGGTTCCTGCAACGTTACGAGGGGATAAATCGATAGCCTGTAACCCGATAAGCATCACAGGGCCATAGATAAGACCACCGATGATAGCGATGAGCAGATAGAAAACTCCGATAGGTGCAGTAGCTGGTAGCAACGCGTATGTTGCTAACGCTATACCTACACCTGCGAGGAATACCATTCCTGCACCAGAACGCCACCCTTTGAAGACTTTATCGGATAGCCAACCGCACAAAAGTGTGCCGATGATCCCTGCAAGCTCATAGATTGCGAAACCAAGAATGCCTTCTTTGACGTTTGTACCGTGAATCTTATCGGTGAGATAAATCGGAATCCAGTTGAGAACGCCGTACCGCAGAGTGTAAACAAAGACGTTTGTGATTGCTAAAAGCACGATAACTTTGTTCTTCAAAACATGCTTGAAAAGCATTTCTTTCCACGGAATCTGAGATTCAGAAGCGACCTTTGGAGGATCGTTACGATACTCTTCGATAGGTGGCAAACCAACCGCTTCAGGACGGTCACGAATTAGAAGGAATGCGATAAAAGCAACAACGAGTGCAACGATAGCTGGTGCCCAGAAAGCTGGTCGCCAGTCTGCCTCAGACTGAGCGTAGTGATCGAGTGCCCACGCTGAGATGACGCCAACAGCTGCACCACCGACGTTATGTGCACAATTCCAAATGGAGGTTTTCCACCCACGTTCGTTTGTTGAGAACCAGTGGACGAGAACACGTCCTGAGGGCGGCCATCCCATGCCCTGTACCCAACCGTTGACGAACATTGTCAAAGCAAAAATCATAACGGTAGCTGATAATGCCGGAATGAAGGCAATCATCAGGTTGATTACCGCAGAGAGCGCTAAACCTAGGGGCATAAAGTAACGGGCATTAGCTCTATCAGAGAGCATTGCCATGAAGAACTTTGATAACCCGTAAGAGAAGAGCACTGCGTTTGCGACGATACCAATGCCAACAGCATTGAGGATGTCGTGATCTTTAAGTACTGCTGAGACGAGTGAAACGTTATTACGGATGAGATAGAACCCTGCGTAGCCGATGAAGATTCCCATAAAGACGCTCAGACGCATGCGACGGTAACGCTGCGGGATTTCGTTTTCGGGGATACGTTTGGCTGCTGGTGGGGCATTGAGAATACCCAAGGAGAACTTGTGTTGAGTCAATGTGTACCTCAAATAGTAGATGATGGAAAAATGCAATAACGGTGCGGTGATGAGAAACCCTACAAGCTCGAATTAGATTCCGAGGAACATAGGAACGAGAATTGCTGCTGCAACAGATCCGATGATTGGGCCAACGACTGGAACCCAAGCATAGGACCAGTTGGAATCGCCTTTACCCTTGATAGGTAGCACTGCGTGAGCAATACGTGGACCAAGGTCACGAGCAGGGTTGATAGCGTAACCGGTTGCACCACCGAGGGAGAAACCAATACCTACCACGATGAGAGCAACAGCCAAAGGTCCAAGACCGGAGGGAGTTTGCCCTGACGCTACAACGAATCCGATGAGTACAAAGGTTCCGACTGCTTCAGTAAATACGTTCCAACCATAGGAGCGAATTGCTGGTCCGGTAGAGAAAATACCAAGTTTGACACCTGGTTCGGTTTCCTCATCAAAGTGTTTCTTATAGGTGAGAAATACCATGACAGCACCGGTAAAGGCACCCGTAAATTGACCCGCAAAGTAAATCATCATATTAGATGCTGTTGCAGGTACTTCGCCGACAAGGTTTTCGCCGGCAGCCCACAGCCCGATGGTGACGGCAGGGTTAAGGTGCGCACCAGATGGACCAGATAGGTACACTGCAGCAAAAACTGCCATACCCCAGCCCAATGCAATAGCTACCCAGCCTGCATCTTTAGCGATAGATTTTGGTAGCGAACAAGCAGCGCAAACGCCCCCGCCAAGAAGAATGAGGATAAAGGTTCCCAAAAATTCGGAGGAGAATAATCCTAATGCGGTAGGTACTCCATCCGCTCCTACGAGGGCAGATGCGCCCTCCGCCAAAATAGTCTGCATGTATTTTTCCTTTCAACACAGCATTGTGGTGGGGGAAGGAGTAAAAGCAACCATTGCTTTTACACAAACATTCTTGAGGGAAAAAATCCTCAAATAACGACAAGAAAAAGATGAGAGGCACTGCGACATATTGTGTGTGCCTGAGCGGTTGATATGAGAGGGGCAGAAACATTGTAGCTGGGGGAAAGTTTCTGCCCCTTCATCAAAAAATCAGTATTTTATCTGTATGGGGAGTTCTGTATCTATACCTTTCATGTGAAGTTTTCTTGGGGAAACTTATGGAATACTAGCCTAGAGGTACGCGAGGACAGACATGCTCGATAGATGTGATGCATTGGGCTGCCTGAACGTCAGAAGTTTTTTCTTCTGCTTGAGCGATTGCTTCTACGCGTTTACGGTAGAGTTCTAGCTCTTTCTCCGCTTCAGCTTCGCTCCAACCGAGTTCTGGCGCCATTACTTGGAGGACTTCTTCGGCTGCACTTAAGCCACGGTCACGCTGTTCAAGGTCTAGACGGCAACGGCGGATGAGCACATCTTCTAAGTGAAGAGCACCTTCGTAACGTACTGCAAAGAGGACGTCTGCTCTGAGGAATTGTGGAGCTTTTGCCAAGGGTTGCGCTAATTCTGGTGCTTCATCAATAAGTGCCACGAGTTCCGTAATATCTGCACCATAGCGTTCGAGCAAATGCTCCATACGGTCTTCGTCCCAGCCGAATCGTTGTGCGAGACGTGGGGAAGATGCTTGTGCTGCAGAAAAACCAGCGGCACCCACCAATTGAATATTTTCAGTGACAGAAGGCTGCTCTTGTGCTCGTTCTTTGAGTGCAAAGTCTACGGCGTCAGCTGCCATAACACGGTAGGTGGTGAGTTTTCCACCCGCGATAGCGCTCATTCCGGGGGCGACTTCGGTGACGGTATGCTCGCGTGAAACTTTAGTAGATGCTGCCTCGGAGCCTTCTTTAAGTTTTGGTTGTAGTAGCGGACGTAGACCTGCATAGGTTCCGATGATGTCATCACGGGTCAGCTCACGTGCAAGGAGCTTATTGGCTTGTTCGAGTACATAGTCAATATCTTGCGAAGTTGCTACAGGGTGCGCGATGTCTTCGGTGTATGGGGTGTCGGTTGTTCCGATAATCCAGTAACGCTGCCAAGGGATGATGAAGAGTACAGATTTTTCGGTTTTGGTGAAGATACCGCTGGAAGCATTAATGCGGTCTCGTGGAACGATGATGTGAATACCTTTGGATGCAAGAACTTTAAGCCCGGCATCTTTATTGGCCATGGACTCAGACTCTTCGGTCCATACGCCGGTAGCGTTAATGATGTGTTGGGTACGAACAGTGTGTTCTTGTCCGTTTTCAAGGTCTCGGATGACTGCTCCGGTAACTTTTCCTTGAGTGTCTTTGAGTACTCGGGTGACTTGTGTACGAGATGCCGCTAGGGCACCGTATCCTGCTGCGGTGCGTACAAGGTCAATGACGAGGCGTGCATCATCAACGCGTGCATCGTAGAACTGGATAGCTCCGGTAAAAGCTGAATCTTTAATATCGGGGAATACGGTTTTCGTGCCTTGCTTTGAGAAGTGGTGTTGTGGCGGTACAGTTTTTTTGCCACGAGCCCCAATAAATGCAAGAGTGTCGTACATTCCAATTCCGATAGCGGAATAGGCGCGTTCGATGACTGGTGTTTTGAGGGGCCATAGGAAAGGCTGTGCTTTAACGAGGTGTGGCGCAATTTTTTCAAGGAGTAGGCCACGTTCTTTGAGTGCTTCTGCTACGAGTTTAAAGTCAAGGTTGTAGAGGTATCGGAGTCCGCCGTGGACAAGTTTTGATGACCATGCTGAAGTTCCTGCTGCCCAGTCGCCTGCTTCGACGATAGCGGTTTTGAGTCCGCGGGTTGCTGCGTCTAAGGCGATGCCGGCGCCGGTGACGCCTCCGCCAATGACGAGAATGTCTACGCCTTCTTCTTTGCTCATTTCGTGGAGAGCTTCAGTACGAGAAGATGCGGTAAGCTGAGACTTCTGAGCGAATTGTGTGTTGGCCATAGTTCCTGTCCCTTTCTACTACGGATGCTGATATACATTCTGACGTAGTTGTAGTTACTATGACCAAAACATTTGAACGTTTTTTCAGAAGGGGGAAATTTGAATGAACGAACGTCACGACACCGCATACGAGGCAGCGTATCTGTATTACATGGAAAACCTCACCATGGAACAAATTGCGCAACATCTATACACTTCACGCGCAACGGTATCACGCCTACTCAAAACTGCTCGAGATACAGGAATCGTGCAGATTCGGCTCAACGAAAACAGCAAACCGCAAACAGATCTCGCTCAAAGACTTGGAGACAAGTATCGAGTTCGTGTGCATCTGGTGAAAACCTCAAAAGAACAATCTGCTATTTCCCGTATGGAAAAAGTCGCTAAGCGTGGAGCAATTCTTGTGGACTCCTGCGTTGAAGAAGGCACCTCATTAGGTGTTGCGTGGGGATCAACGGTGACAGAGCTAGCCAAACATCTGCCGTATCGTCCGCTCAAAGATGTAGTGGTAGTACAACTTAACGGAGCCGGTAACGCTCGGCATACAGGTATACCTTACTCGGGGTCGATTCTTGGGCAGATTACCGCCGCATACGATGCGCAGATGGTGCATTTTCCCGTTCCTGCTTTCTTTGACCATTCTGAAACTAAAGAAGCAATGTGGCGTGAACGGAGCATTATGGGAGTTCTCGCTACGCAGCGTAAAGCTGATGTTGCGGTGTTTGGGATTGGGGCTTTTGGTGGCGCTATTCCTTCTCACGTGTATAACGGAGGGTATTTTGATGCTCAAGAACAACGCGAATTGCGTGCAAGTGGTGTTGTCGGAGATATGTGCACGGTACTTCTTCGTGAAGATGGAAGCTATCAAGACCTTGCTGTGAACCAACGTGCAACGGGGCCAACCGCAACAGAATTGGCACGGATTCGTCGCCGGATTGCGGTAGTTTCTGGCAATCACCGAGTCCTTGCTTTACGAGGTGCACTGCGCACTGGCGCTATTACAGATGTGGTGATAGATACTCAACTTGCTGAAGCGTTGATGGACTGCCCTTAAAACTTTTAGATGCTATCGCTGGGGCACATGCTCTCTTGATGATGTTTGAGGGCACCGGCTGCATATGATAGTGCCCTTCTGACCATGGCAATGTTGGGTTGTCCTGCACTGTCAATTCTAGAGGCGGTAAAGATTTGACGTTCGGGGTGTTCTGGTAAGCAGATGAGTTTAATAGAGGTCTTGTGGTGCGTGGAAGATGTGACAAAACCGGGCAGAATAGCTGCTGCATAACCTTGTTCTGCAAGACGTACATGAGTGAGTAAATCTTCGATGCTATAACGAACTTGCGGTTCGAAGCCTGCCTGACGGCATTGATTAATACCCCAAATACGGCTGGTATTGTGTTCTCGTTCAAAAACCCATGGTAGAGATTTTGCTTCAGTGAGGGTTGTGTAGGGAGAATCTTGTGCTAAAACAAGGTGAATAGGGTCTGCCGTGAGTAGTTCAAGTTGTAGGTCCTCATGTTCAGGTACAAAATGGTGCGGATAGGACTCTGTAATAGCAAGGTCGAATTGTCTGCTTCTTGTGAGTTCTAAACCTGTTTCGGGGTCTATCTGCACAACTTCTAAAATGAGTTGCGGTGCGTTCTGCTGTAAATACGATAGTGCTGTGGGTAAGAGCGCCATCGCTGCTGACTGAAAAATTGCTAGCCTTACGGTGCCTAGCGGTTCGCCAGAAAACTGTGCAATGCGAGTGGCGGTCTTATCCATTTCTCTGAGGATAGCTCGTGCGCCGTGGACGAGGATAAGTCCTTCGTCGGTCAGTCGTACTGAACGTCCTGATCTGCGAATGAGGGGAGCGCCAGCTTCTTTTTCGAGTGCTGTCATCTGTTGTGAGATAGCAGAAGAGGTGAGGTGTAGTGTTCTTGAAGCTGCTGCGAGGGATCCGCGTTCGTGGATTTCAAGAAGGATGCGAAGCCGGTGAATATCGTACATTGTGCTAAACCTCATCACTAGTAGTTAAGCTTTTCTTAACTATTATGCTGAGAAATAATTATTTTTACTAATAGTGTGTTCGCCACCATAACGTGGTCAAATAGAACAAAAGCACAATGAGTGCCAATTCACACAAACACAGAAGATGGGAGCACAGGAATGACAACCAATCCCTTTGCTGCAGAACGCTACCAAGAACTCGCACAAGAAGCCCGAACCCTCGTGCGCCAGTGGCTCACCGAAGCCCAAGACGTCCCCGCAGACTCCTCCGCACAAATGCTCGCAGGCGTCCTCAAAGACCCCAACGGGCTAGACTTTACCGTCGGATTCGTCGACACCGTCGTTCGCCCTGAAGACAATAATGTTGCTGGAGCCAACCTCGCAAAAATCGCACCCCTCGTACCATCATTCCTCCCGTGGTACATGAAAAGTGCAGTAGCCGCCGGCGGAAAAATTGCTAGCAAAGCATCATGGCCCACCGTTGGTATAGCACGACGAGTCCTCCGAGAAATGGTCGGACACCTCATCGTAGATGCCCGCGACGAAAAACTTGGCCCAGCTATTGAACACCTCACCAAAACCGGCAACAAACTTAACGTCAACCTCCTTGGCGAAGCCGTCCTCGGCGACAAAGAAGCAGAACGACGACTCAACGAAACCAAGCGTCTCCTCGCACGAGACGACGTCGATTACGTCTCCATCAAAGTCTCTGCTGTCTCCGGCCCACACTCTCACTGGGCCTTCGACGAAGTCGTCGAAGAAGCAGTACAACGACTCACCCCACTTTATGAACTTGCAGCAAACTCTCCTGAAAAGAAGTTCATTAACCTCGACATGGAAGAGTACAAAGACCTCGACATGACCATCGACGTCTTTACCAAAATTCTCGACCAACCACAGCTCAAAGACCTCGAAGCAGGCATTGTTCTACAGGCATACTTGCCCGACACTCTCGCAGCAATGCAAAAACTCCAGCAATGGGCTAGCAACCGCGTAGCCTCCGGCGGAGCACGCATTAAAGTGCGACTGGTCAAAGGCGCTAACCTCTCCATGGAAATTGTTGAAGCCCTCACTCACGGTTGGGAACTGACCACCTGGGATTCCAAACAGCTCAGCGACACCAACTACAAACGAGTCCTCGAATACGCGCTACGCCCCGAACACACCAAAAACATTCGACTAGGTGTCGCCGGACATAACCTCTTCGACGTAGCATTCGCGCTACTCTTGAGCGAAGAACGCGGAGTCAAAGACGATATCGAATTTGAAATGCTCATCGGTATGGCCGCACAACAGGCAGAAGTCATCCGCCGACGTGTCGGACATCTTCTGCTCTACACTCCAGTTGTTCGCCCCGAAGAATTCGACGTAGCAATTTCCTATCTCGTTCGACGTCTTGAAGAAAATGCTTCGAGCGAAAACTTCATGTCAGCAGTATTCGACCTGCATGACAACGCTGAACTCTTCGAACGAGAAGAACAACGATTCATGCGCTCGCTTAACTCTGTTACTGATGAAGTGCCTGAGCCCAAACGTCAGCAAAACCGTCAGACAGAAACCGTCGATAACGTTTTCCGACCCCGTCAAGGATTTGAAAACGCACCAGATACTGACCCTTCGCTTGCTGCAAACCGCCAATGGGGACGAGAAATCCTCGAACGTTCAAAAACAACGAGCTTGGGCATAGAAACTCTCGAAGCCTCACAGCTTAGCTCTAGCGATGAGGTTCAACCACTTGTGGATTCTGTGATTGAAGCATCCAAAGTCTGGGCTGAACGTAGTGGCGCCGAACGAGCTAAAATTCTGCGTCAAGCAGGTATCGCACTTGGTGTGAACCGTGCAAAACTACTTGAAGTGATGGCAGCAGAGGCAGGAAAAACTCTCGACCAAGGCGATACTGAAGTCTCAGAAGCAATCGACTTCGCAAACTACTATGCGACGTTGGCAGAGAATATCGAACACATCGACGGGGCAACCCCTGTACCTGTTCACCTCACACTAGTAGTGCCACCGTGGAACTTCCCAACGGCTATCCCCGCAGGTGGTGTTCTTGCTGCACTGGCTGCCGGGTCTGGTGTCGTTTTCAAACCTGCAACGAACACTGCAAGAACGGGTGCTTTGATTGCTGAGATTCTTTGGGAAGCTGGAGTCCCTCGCGAGCTTCTCCGTCTCATCAAAATCACAGATCGTCAGGCCGGAAAAGAGCTTATCTCTCACCCAGCAGTAGACCGACTGATTCTCACGGGCGGATACGAAACGGCAGAAACTTTCCGTTCATGGCGTCAAGACTTGCCATTATTTGGTGAGACCTCTGGCAAAAACTCCATCATCGTTACGCCTAACGCCGACCTTGATTTAGCGGTTAAGGACGTTGTCTATTCTGCTTTTGGGCATGCTGGACAAAAATGTTCTGCAGCATCAACGGTGATTCTCGTTGGAACTGTTGCACAATCTGAACGTTTCAAGAATCAGCTAGTCGATGCTGTATCTTCCTTGCACGTAGCCTACCCACAAGATATCGAATCTCAGATGGGGCCGATTATCGCACCGGCAGAAGGCAAACTGCTCAGCGGACTAACCACTCTTGGAGATGGCGAAAGCTGGCTAATTGAACCTAAAAAGCTTGATGAGAGTGGCAAACTCTGGTCACCAGGTGTGCGTGTAGGAGTTAAGCCGGGAAGTGAATATCACCTCACCGAATATTTTGGTCCGATTCTCGGCATTATGGTGGCGCAAACTCTTGAAGAAGCCATTGAATTGCAAAATGCAACTGACTACGGTCTTACTGCAGGGCTTCACTCTCTTGATTCTGATGAACTGGCATTATGGTTATCTCGTGTTGAAGCAGGAAACCTCTATGTTAACCGCGGAATTACTGGTGCAATTGTTCGCCGTCAGCCCTTCGGCGGTTGGAAGAAATCCACTGTGGGCAGTGGAACTAAAGCTGGAGGACCTAACTATTTAGTAGCCCTCAGTGATTGGAAGAGCGCTCCTTCGACAGCTACTGCTATGCCAACCTCTCGAGCTGTCCGCGAGACTCTGGCTGCTACCCGCCAACCTACTGCTGTAGACCATGAAAAACTAGAATTCTTGGTTCGTTCTGCATCTTCTGATGCTGAGGCCTATAACGGCGAGTTCGGCATTGCTCACGACCCCTCACAGTTAGGTGTCGAACGCAATATTTTGCGTTATGTTCCTCAAGCTGTACAAGTTCGTGCGGATTCTTCTGCGAACGTAGCTGATACTTTACGTGTACTCCTTGCTGGTTTGGCAGCTGGTGCACCTATCTACCTATCAACTGCTCAGCAGCTGCCAGTAGCTGTGGCTGGAACATTAGAAAATCACGGAGTAAAGATTGCTCTTCAAAGCGATGAGGAATACCGTCAGTGGCTCAACTCTTATGCTTCAAAGAGCACTGCAGACTTGCAAGGTACGCCTCTAGAAGGTAGCCGTATCCGTTATATTGGAGATCAAGCAACAAGCATCTTTGCCGCGTTGAATGGACGTCCTGATATCGGTATTTATACGGCTGCAGTCACTGAAGCCGGACGTATTGAGATGCTTCCATTTGTTAAGGAGCAGGCAGTCTCGATTACTGCGCATCGTTTTGGTAATCCCAACAGATTCTCTGAACACGTCATCTAATACTCCTGTTAGGCGTGGTGTCGTAGAAGCCTTTTCTGCGACACCACGTGCTTTAAACATCAAAATAGTTTTCTTCTACAAAGTAAGATATGGCTGCCTGTTTGAGAATAATTCTTGTGAACGCGCTGTTGTTGAACCTATCTGAATGAGATGTGGAATACTATAGAGTGTGTGACGGGCCAAACGTATAAGAAGATGTATTGTCGTATCATCTTGTTGCGTTAAGAACAGCACACGCCACTGTTCTTCCCCGTTGCTGAACATGGTTTATTTTCTGGGGCTAGCAGCCCCGGGCATCTTGGTGGTCGTATCGCCACACGCACGAAAGGAAAGCCACTATGAGTGACGTACCCGCAAATCTGCTATATACCTCAGAACACGAATGGGTGACCGCTGTAACTGCAGAAGGTACCGTAAAAATAGGTATTACCGATCACGCACAACAAGCTCTTGGCGACGTCGTGTATGTTGATCTTCCTGAGGTGGGGGAGAACGTCGTCGGCTCAGAGACTTTCGGAGAAATTGAATCCACAAAATCTGTCTCAGATTTATTTGCGCCCGTTAGTGGTGAAGTCGTTGCCATCAACGAAGAAATTGAAGCAGATCCTGCTCTTGTGAATACCGATCCCTATGAGAAGGGGTGGCTGATTGAGCTACGTCCCGATAACGTAGAGGATCTCTCTGCACTTCTTGACGCAGAAGCTTATGCTGCAGAAATTGCTGAATAAGTAGCGACTCTTCTGGTTGTTGGTGCCGGTCTTTAACATCAGTAAAAGACCGGCACCAATACTGTTTAACGGCATATTATGAGGGAGCGTCTTAGAGAACTACCTGATGATCCCTTCAAGAAAATCCTTGAGGAGTTTTGTATGCCATCGTGTTTTATATAGCTAACTCTTATACTTGCCTATAAGATTAGACGGTAGGTTCAATGTTTACCGAATCGTTATCATTATGAGCGGATAAGATTCAATCAAAATTTGACCTACAGGGAAGAATACTATGGCGAAGGATCCCCCATGACTGAACAGAACGAAGCGCACCCACCGACAGCTGCGCTCAACGCTATCACGCAACAAGAGATGCGGATTGCTGCGAAAGTTTTTGCAGAATTTAAAGATGCTAACCACAAACCCACAGTAGAAGAAATGGACGTTTTAGCAACCATTCCTCAAGGCTCAGGGCTGCTCATCTGCACTAGCACAGAACTTGAAGGCGCTCGTTTCTTGCTCAACTCTGAGCTTGACGAAAACGGTGCGGAGAAACAAATCGTTGTGGGTCGTAGCCCAGATTCTGATATCTTCCTCGACGACGTTACCGTCTCTCGTCAGCACGCTGTTTTTACGCCTAACGCTGGATCTTTTGTTATCACGGATAATAATTCGCTCAACGGAACATACCTCAACGGCGACCGCGTAGACACTGCTTTCCTTAAAAATGGGTCTGAACTTCAGATTGGAAAATACATTTTTGCATTCTTCTTGGGAGTCGGAGAATAAATGTCAGACTCTGCACAAAAGCTCTCTGATAGTGAAGGTAAAGACCGCACTATCGGCCAAGTTCTTAGTGCTCTTGACGTCAATTTTAAAGGCATTAGCGCTTCAAAAATTCGCTTTTTAGAAGATAAAGGCTTAGTACAACCTCACCGCACAAACACCGGATACCGGAAGTACTCTGCCCGAGACGTTGAACAGCTACGCTACATCCTATCGTTACAACGGGACCAATACCTGCCGCTGAAAGTTATCAAAGATAAACTTCAAGCAGGGGAGTTCGAACAGTATTATCGGGAAAAGACACAAGGCGACACGACAGCTGAATCTTCGCCCCGTAATACACAAGAACAACATGCCCAAGTACACGGTGAAGAACAGGACGCCGTTGCTAGTTTTGTTCCCTTACCGGAGCAAGAACGAAGCTATACTCTTCGAGAGCTTTCTACTGCTGCCGGTGCGGATATGCCGCTGCTCCGTGAACTTATCAATTTTGGTCTGATTCGAGATGTCGACGGAAACTATAGCGAATATGATGTCGCTATCACCAAAATTTGTTCTCAGCTTACCTCTCATGGCTTGCAACCCCGACATTTACGTCAATTCCGCGCAACAGCAGAACGAGAAGCTGAACTTGTCAAAAATGCGGTAGCGCCCTTAGCCTTGAGAAAAGATAAAGATTCTCTTTCACTAGCAAAAACACGTGCACGAGAGATCTCTAATCTTTGCCTTCGCCTACATATGGCACTCGTTATTTCTTCTATCCCTGACTACGACTCCTAAAACTCGTATCAGGGGAATCTCTGAAGAAAAACAACTGTTCTTTATCGAGAATGACGACGTTTTGCCGTATCTACCGGTAATATGTCAAGAGGTCAGTAAAAAAGTATCTACGGTTAGGAAGTCCTTATGGTAGCTCACAAGAATGGGGGCACGCGTCGCCCTAGTTCTGCGGTTCAGCCCTTGAACCTAGCTACACAGAACTCAGAAACTATACCGATGGATCAGCCTATTCTGGGGTTTGAGCAAGTGATGCCCAAGCAACCTCCTCAGCAAGGTGAACAAGGGGTACTCTTCACTGACTCCGTCTCACTCGTTGACGAAAACCTCGGATACCGTGGACCAGTGGCTTGCAAAGCCGTAGGAATTACCTACCGCCAATTAGACTACTGGGCGCGCACCAAACTTGTAGAACCTACTGTACGTTCAGCCTCAGGCTCAGGATCTCAACGTTTATACTCTTTCAGAGACGTCCTTGTCCTTAAAATTGTTAAGCGTCTTCTTGATACTGGAGTCTCTCTACAACAAATCAGAACTTCGGTGAAACATCTACGTACTCGCGGAATCGAAGACCTCTCCGGCATTACCTTGATGAGCGACGGGGCAAGCGTTTACGAATGTACTTCACCTCATGAAGTGATTGACCTTGTACAAGCTGGGCAAGGCGTTTTTGGTATTGCTATTGGTAGAGTCTGGCGTGAACTCGAAGTTAACCTCGCCAACCTTCCAGGCGAAAATACCTGCGCAATCTCTGACGATGAAGAACTAGCTCAAACAGATGAGCTTTCCCTGCTTCGCGCTAAAAAAGCAAACGGAAAATAACCTCAACATACTTAAAACATTCAGCGAGGGGTCTTATACAAGATATTTTGTATAAGACCCCTCGCTGAATGTCTAAAGAATTATTTAAGTCCTTGAAGAATATCAGAGAAAACCGCTGCACAACGTCGCACATCATCGCTTGGCCAATAATGCACAGGATAGGCAGAACCTTGAACTCGTTGGAATTCTTCAAAATCCTCTAAAAACTGGTCAGCAACAAGATCCCCAAATAAGACCTTCATCTCTTCAACACGATAAGAATGCTCACTACTGTGAGGACGAACCTTATTCAAAATAACTGAAGCAGAGGAAACTGAATACTGACTATTTTCCTCAAAACGAGTAATAGCACGCAACGTACGTTCTGTACCGGCAACCGAAAATAAAGAAGGTTCAGCTACCGAAATAACACGGTCAGAAGCTGCCCATGCCATCGAGGTGAGAACACCTAATGTTGGAGGGCAATCAATGAACACCACATCATAATCGTCAATATTTCCTTGAAGCAGGTTCAACAACCGTGGCAGATACTGAGACAAAGGTGCTTGCTCCAGGGGAGTAGAAGACGCACTACCACGGACAACGTGAACAACTCCACCCGAATTTTCATGTTCCTGAGCAATAGCGTTCCACCCAGAAGAAACAATATTATCGGTGAAAGAGAACCGATCTGGGGCAGCAAGCATACTGCCAATATCGGCTCCCGTCGTTGGAACACCCAAACCTGTGCTTGCATCGCCGTGAGGATCTAAATCAATCACAAGGACCTTCTGTCCAGCGTGCAAAGCTGCTGAGGTAAGACCAAGAGTAACTGAAGTTTTACCAACTCCACCTTTAAGGCTGCTGATACTCACAATCAGTGGCATAAAAATGGCCCCCACCCAAATCCAGAACACAAAACTAACGTGCAATTTTTACACAGTTAACATAATGCTACCGAACTTTAGCGGTAACTCCTGCCAAAGATCACTGAAAATATCGCATTGTGGGCTTAAATGTAGATAATCACAGTACACACCCTGTAACTATGTAAACTTTAGGTATTCTTGGCTTCACCAAGAACAAAAAGGGCAAAAACTAGCAATGATGCATATAGTAGAGCTAGTCACACACCGTGAAAACCTCTACCAAGAATGCCTCCTATGCTAGGCAGATTGGAACTAAACACATGTTTGAAAAGATTCTTGTCGCAAACCGTGGCGAGATTGCCATTCGTGCATATCGCGCCGCCTACGAACTTGGTGCAAAAACAGTTGGCGTATTCCCCTACGAAGACCGCCACTCCATTCACCGTCAGCAAGCCGACGAAGCCTACCCTATCGGTGAAGAAGGACACCCCGTTCGTGCGTACCTTGATATCGAAGAAATTATCCGCGTCGCCAAAGAAGCCGGCGCAGACGCTATCTACCCAGGATATGGTTTTCTCTCAGAAAACCCAGACTTAGCACGTGCCGCAGAGAAAGAAGGAATCACCTTCATCGGACCACCGCCAGAAGTTCTAGAACTTGCCGGTAACAAAGTCGAAGCACTCCGCGCCGCACGAGCAGCCGGAATACCCGTCCTCAAATCTTCCGAACCATCTAAAGACACCGAATACCTACTGGCAGAAGCCGAAAAAATTGGGTTCCCCATCTTCGTCAAAGCAGTAGCAGGCGGTGGCGGGCGAGGAATGCGTCGAGTCGAAAGCAAAGAGGCTCTACCTGACGCACTCGCATCGGCAATGAGAGAAGCAGACACCGCATTTGGCGACCCCACCGTATTCCTAGAACAAGCAGTACTGCGCCCGCGCCATATCGAAGTGCAAATCCTTGCCGATGCACAAGGGAACATCGTGCACCTCTTTGAACGTGACTGCTCCTTGCAACGGCGACACCAAAAAGTTGTCGAAATCGCACCAGCACCACAACTTGATGAGAACATTCGTCAAGCTCTCTTCCGAGACGCCGTAAAATTTGCTCGTGAACTCGGATACCAGAACGCTGGAACCGTAGAATTTCTTGTCGATACCGCAGGTGAACGCGCCGGAGAACACGTCTTCATCGAAATGAATCCACGCATTCAGGTTGAGCACACCGTCACCGAAGAAGTCACAGACGTAGACCTCGTCCAAGCTCAAATGCGCATCGCTTCAGGGGAATCCCTTGAAGACCTCGGCATCAGACAAGAAGAACTACACGTTCGAGGCTCAGCCTTACAATGTCGCATCACAACTGAAGACCCTGCCAACGGATTCCGACCTGACGTCGGAAAAGTGTCATACTACCGATCAGCAGGTGGCTCTGGTATTCGACTAGACGGCGGAACAGTCTACACCGGAGCTCAAATCTCACCGCACTTCGACTCCATGCTCGTAAAACTCACCTGCCGTGGACGAAACTTCTCAGCAGCAGTACAACGAGCTCAACGCGCACTTGCAGAATTCCGTATCCGCGGAGTCGCAACCAACATCCCCTTCCTTCATGCCGTCCTTGAAGACCCCACCTTCCAAGCTGGAGACGTCTCAACCCCGTTCATCGACGAACACCCAGAACTGTTACGTAAACGTCCCTCCAGCGACCGTGGCACAAAAGCCCTACAATACCTAGCAGAAGTGACCGTTAACCAACCTCACGGTCCACGTATTGAAGGGCCAGACCCCCGTCATAAACTTCCTCGATTCCCTGGGGACAAAATTGACGAGCCTTTCCGCTCACCCTTCGACCACGGCGAACACGAACGACCCCGAGGATGGCGGCATATCCTGCAAGAGCGCGGACCAAAAGGATTTGCACAAGCACTACGCGAATACCAGCCAGTCGCTATTACCGATACAACGTTCCGAGATGCCCACCAATCTCTGCTTGCAACACGTCTAAGAACCCGAGACCTGCTAGCAGCAGCACCAGCAGTATCACATGTACTACCAGAACTATTCTCGGTAGAAGCATGGGGTGGAGCAACCTACGACGTGGCGTTACGTTTCCTCTCAGAAGACCCGTGGGAACGTCTAGCACATCTTCGTGCGGCCATGCCAAATATCCCCATCCAGATGCTTCTGCGCGGACGAAACACCGTCGGATACACTCCTTATCCGGTAGAAGTAACCGATGCTTTCGTCCAAGAAGCGGCTGCTACAGGCGTTGATATCTTCCGTATTTTTGACGCTCTCAACGACGTCTCACAAATGACTCCTGCAATTGAGGCAGTACGGAAAACCGGAACAGCCGTTGCAGAAGTCGCCATGTGCTACGCCGGTAACCTCCTAGACCCTCAGGAGAAGGTATACACTCTTGAGTATTACCTTGAGCTCGCACAACAAATTGTTGACGCGGGTGCACACATCCTTGCTATCAAAGATATGGCAGGGCTACTACGTCCAGAAGCTGCACGACGTCTCGTAAGTGCCTTACGCGAACGTTTTAGCCTACCAGTACATCTGCACACCCACGACACTGCGGGTGGACAAATCGGAACACTACTGGCTGCTGTAGAAGCAGGTGTAGACGCTGTTGACCTTGCCTCTGCCACATTAGCTGGTACAACCTCACAGCCTCCTTTCTCTGCCTTCATCGCCGCGATGGACGGCACCGCGCGCCAACCAGAAGTAAGCCTTGACTCGGCGCTCTCTCTAGAGCCTTATTGGGAAGCTATTCGTGCAATTTACCGTCCCTTCGAAAATGGCTTGAGCTCACCTACTGGGCGAGTCTACGATCATGAGATTCCTGGCGGACAACTCTCAAACCTCAGAGCACAAGCCAAAGCCCTTGGCCTGGCTGACCGATTTGAAGATATCGAGAATATGTACGCTGCGGCAGATAAGATGCTGGGACATATCGTCAAAGTTACTCCCTCCTCAAAAGTTGTTGGCGATCTCGCTTTACAACTGGTAGGAATGGGAGTAGACCCTGAAGAGTTCGAGAAAAACCCTCAGAACTTTGATATTCCTGACTCCGTTATCGGTTTTCTGAACGGGGAGCTAGGAACCCCACCAGCAGGCTGGCCAGAGCCTTTTAGAACCCGTGCTCTTGAAGGGCGAAAACTAGCGAAACCGACGGTCAATGAACTCTCTGAAGAGGATAGAAAAGCTCTACAAGAAGGTGGAGACACACGTCGTAAAACGCTAAATAGGCTACTTTTCCCTGCCCCGACACGAGAATTTGAACGTGTCCGTCAAGACTACGGTGACGTTTCTATCCTTCATACTCGAGATTTCCTCTACGGTATGATCGAAAACCGAGAACACGTTATCTCCCTAGGCAAAGGGGTGCGCCTCATCGCCAGCCTACAAGCAATCTCTGAACCAGATTCTAAAGGTATCCGGCACGTCATCTGCACCCTGAACGGTCAATCTCGAACCGTCGAAGTTCGAGACCTCTCCATCGAATCCGACGTCAAAGAAGCAGAAAAAGCTGACCCAACCAACCCCGGTCACATTTCTGCACCTTTTGCCGGTGGCGTAACGATTACCGCCACCGTAGGAGAGCGTGTCGAAGTCGGTGAACAGATTGCTACTATCGAGGCAATGAAGATGGAAGCATCTATCACGTCACCGGTAGCCGGCGTCGTAGAACGAGTCGTCTACCAAGATGTTACTCAAGTGGCAGGTGGAGACTTGCTCATCGTAGTTAACACCAACTCATAAAAACACAACTCACTAGGTGATGAGGTCTTTCTTTAACAAAACTTCTTTTTTGTTAAAGAAAGACCTCATTTTTTATGAACGTCGTAGCATAAACACATCAAAGGCTGTCGACGAGGGAATAGAAGCACCACCAACATCGTTATAGTCAGCAGAATCTATCCCGAATACTCACTTCATGGAGGAAACATGACTGAAGAATACGACCTCATCATTATTGGATCAGGCTCAGGGAACTCCCTCATCGATGAACGCTGGGAACATCAAAAAGTTGCCATCGTGGATGGTGGAACGTTCGGAGGAACCTGCCTGAACTTCGGTTGTATCCCCACTAAACAATACGTTTATCCCGCAACTCTTGCCTACGAAACAACTCATATGCAACGCCTCGGTGTGCAGGCAGAGCTTGTGAATGTTTCATGGAAACAGATGCGAGACAGAATCTTTACACGCATTGACGCCATTTCTGAAGGCGGACTTAACTACCGTAAAACTCTAGACCATGTCACGGTCATTGAAGAATACGCTCATTTTGTGGATACTCATACCCTTCAAACCGATAGTGGACGTCAACTACACGCACCAAAGATTGTGATTGCTGCCGGCTCACACACCACCATTCCCGAAAATATTGATGGCGTGAATAGCCCTCTAGTACACACTTCAGACACTATTATGCGTATCGAAAAGCTACCGCAAAGTTTGATTATTATTGGGGGAGGATTCATTGCAGCAGAATTTGCCCACGTCTTTAGCTCTTTAGGCACTGAGGTGACTCAACTTCACCGTTCAGAAACTCTGCTACGCGGTGCTGACGAACTCATCTCAGAACGTTTTGAACACAACGCACGTAAACAATGGAGCGTATACACGAATACTCCCGTCCATGCCATCGAGACAGATGAGAACGCTCAGCAAGTCACGGTTCGTGCTGAGCATGAAGGAGAAGAAAAAAACTTTAACGCAGAGCTTGTGCTCTTGGCTGTTGGACGAACCCCGAACAGTGCATCGCTTAACCTTAAAGATGCTGGTTATGACGTATTAGACGGTGGTTTCCTCGCCGTTGACCAATACCAGCGGGCACTATCGAAGGGGAAAGTCGTAGAGGGCGTATTTGCTTTAGGAGATATTAGCTCACCGTGGATGCTCAAACACGTTGCGAATGCACAGATGCGCGCCGTGCAACACAACCTCTGGGCGAGTGAAGACCTCCACAGCGCAGAAGACAATATTGTTCCGGCAGCGGTCTTTACTCACCCCCAAATTGCTAGCGTCGGACTCACCGAAAAACAAGCTATGCAACGAGCCGAAGAAGAAGGCTTCAACATCGTGACCAAAATTCAAAAGTACGGTGATACCGCTTATGGGTGGGCAATGGAAGACGATGAAGGATTCGTCAAGCTCATTGCTCGTACAGATACGGCTGAGCTCCTAGGGGCACATATCATGGGTGCTGAAGCGTCATTGCTGATTCAGCCGCTGATTCAGGCAATGAGCTTTGGACAAGACGTAAGAACCTTAGCTCGTGGACAGTATTGGATTCATCCAGCACTTACAGAAGTTGTCGAAAACGCTATCCTAGGCCTTGAGCTACATGCCTAAATAGCCCCTAGAGGCATCAATTAAAAAGCGATGGGTGTTTGGCGGTGCCCCTCAATTAGGGGAATGCCAACACCCATCGTGTCTTACAAGAAAAGACTAATCTTCAGTGGAAGAGTCTTCCTGCCCTGCACTATGTTTAGGAGTATAGTCCTTAATCTGTTCGCCTAACTCAATGAGCTTATTACCGGTCTCTTGACGGAACTCATCAAGTTTCTCAGCACGCTCAGCACGTTTAGCTTCAGCACGCTCAGCACGTTCTGCCCTGAACTCCTCAAATTTCTTGGACTGTTCGTTAACAGATTCTTTTGTCCTGTTATAAATATCCTCAATATACGAGGCAAAATCATGTGAGACTACGGCACGTTTAATTTTTTGCGAAGGAGTCAGATGCCCTTCTTCTTCGGTAAAATCACGGTTCATAATACGGAACTCACGAATAGATTCTGCACGCGAAACAAAGGTGTTTGCTTCATCAATGAATTTCTGAATTGCTTCACGAACCTTAGGATTAATCGCAGCATCCGAGATGGACATTTCGCGTGGCAAGCCAAGATGCTCTAGTTCGTCGGGTAAAGCGTCAGGGTCCAAAGTAATCAGTGCCGCAATAAAGGGTTTTTCATCGCCGATAAGCATGGCATTAGAAACGAGTGGGGAAGTACGTAGACGCTCTTCAGCAACTGAAGGAATAACGTTCTTACCGCCAGCTGTCACAATAATTTCTTTTTTACGTCCGACAATCTTAATAAAACCACGCTCATCAATTTGAGCTAAGTCACCACTGCGGAACCATCCGTCCTCAGTGAACGCGATAGCATTCTCTTCAGGATTATCAAGATATCCTGTGATGACACCAACGCCTTTAAGCTCTAGTTCGCCATCTTCAGCAAGGCGAGCAGCACCACCGGGGAGTAACGTCCCAACATTTCCGACTTCAAAATCGCGGGTACGTCCGACACAGATAGGACCGGTGCACTCGGTCAGACCATAACCTTCAATGACCATCACCCCTACAGCATGGAAGAAATGACCCAAACGAGGAGCTAACGGGCCACCACCAGATACCGCATAGCGAAGGTTGCCACCCATTGCTTTACGTAGCTGAGAATAGACCAACCGATCATAAAAGGCGTACTGCATCGCTAACGTGCGCGAGACTTTTCCGGCGATAGAAGCCTGAGACCACTTAATTGCTACATCAACAGAACGGTGGAAGAGCTTAGCGTTAACCTTCCCACCTTTTTCTGCTTTACGTACTGACGCCTCATAAATCTTCTCAAAAAGGCGCGGTACAACCAACAAAAAGGTTGGTTTAAACGAACCTAAATCAGAGGTGAGGTTTTTGATATTGGAAGAATGTCCGACAACGACGCCAGCATCCAACGCCGTAATCTGAATGATACGCGCCATAACGTGAGCTAAAGGCAAGAACAATACCGTCGAACCACCTGGCTTAGAAACATTTGGTTCACCCACCAAGATATTGGCTGCAACACGCGCAAACATGCCATGAGTTAGAGGACAACTCTTAGGTTTTCCCGTTGTGCCAGACGTATAAATAATTGACGCGATAGAGTCTAAAGTGGCGTAGGAACGGCGTTGTTCAACTACCTCATCACTAATATCTTGGCCTCGACGAACTAGCTCTTTAAGGTCGCCTTGATCAATAACCCACGTATCTTCTAGAACAAGTGGCGCAAACTGTTCACCTTCAGCAACCGTATGTGCAAGCGCCTCCGTCTCTACGAACACTGCTTTTGCCCGCGAATGTGAAAGTGCCCAAGCCGCCTGAGCCGGTGAAGAAGTTTCATAGACAGGAACCGAAACAGCGCCAGCATACCAGATGGCGAAGTCAATCAGCGTCCACTCATATCGGGTGCGGGACATAATCCCGACAGTGTCACCGATTTCGATGCCCGCCGCAATCATACCCTTAGCGAGGTCTACTACTTGTTTTTTAAATTCGGTGGCACGAATAGGCACCCAGTTGCCAGGGGAATACTGAACACGGTAAAGAACAGGGTTCTCACTATGCTGCACTTTACGTTCCAAAATATCGGTAACGTTGAGCTGTGGGTCACAGGTGACAGCTTCTGGTACTGAAACATACTTCATAAGGTAACTTTCTGGCTCAATTCACATGACGTGAGAAAAACAGTAGCATGTTCAAAGATGAACGGTGCATCATAATCAAGAGTTGCCACATGATAGCTATTCTCAAGCTCAATAAACTCTACTGGACAAAGGGCATTTTTGAGAAAATAACGGTGCGAAGCATCTGACACCACATGATCTTGCCGTGAACGAAAATACAAAACTGGTTCAGACAAACTCGGTATCACTGGACGCAACTGCCGACCCAAAAAATGTAACTGCGCCGCCGCAGCAGTAGGAACTCTATCATAAGCACCCTCATCAACACCTTCTACGGCAATATCAGAAGCAATAGAAGACGTACTCGAAATAAAAAACTTCGCATACGGACTCAGCGACAATAACGGCGTCGGGTCTACAACATAAGGATTAATAACAATTGTTCCTATCACCGGACGACGAGCAGACTGATAAAGAGCTAACGCCCCACCCATCGACAAACCTGCGATAACAACGTCACAACCTTGAGCACGTAAACGCCAATACGCCCGATCTACCTCCGCCAACCAATCATGACGAGAAAACCGCGACATATCCTGCAATGACGTGCCATGACCCGGCAGACAAGGAAGTTCCACCGAATATCCCAGACTCATCACATGCTCAGCTAAAGGACGCATACTCCACGGAGAACCCGTAAAACCATGCAATACAAGCACGCCGATAGACTTTTGACCACGAAAAGACATCGGCTGATGGTTGAAAAGACCGGCCAAAACTATATCTCCTGAAAGAGCCCTCATCGGAATGCGAACACCACTCATTATAAGGTCTTTGAACACAATTCACCTTGCACCATGGACACAACTCAGACAAAACACCCAACAGAACCATAAACCTCACCCGTTAGAGTACGACAGTTCTCACACCACACGACAAAACGAGATACAGACAGAACACTAATTAGGTAAACTATGAATGCATGTGACGCTAGTGTAGAGAGGCACACCCACAAGAATGAAGAACACCCAAAGCACCGGTTTATATATGGTTCTCAAAAAAGTTTGCACACCACTTTTAGGACGAATCTACAAACACCGCGTCCAAGGACAAGAAAACCTACCAACCGGGGGCGCCATCCTCGCTAGCAACCACTTAGCGTTTTGCGACTCTCTCTTCATCCCCATGTCCGTACCTCGACAAGTCTTCTTCCTCGCAAAATCTGATTATTTCACCGGAACTGGACTCAAAGGCCGTATCATGCGTTGGTTCTTCAGCGGAGTCGGACAAATCCCCATGGATCGATCCGGCGGAGCTAAAAGCCAAGCTTCTCTCAACCAAGGAATCAAAAAACTACATGAAGGCTGCTACCTAGGTATCTACCCAGAAGGAACAAGAAGCCCCGACGGCAGAGCCTACCGCGCAAAAATTGGTGTTGCAAAACTTGCCCTCAGCGCTCGCGTACCAGTTGTACCTATCGGCCAGATTGGAACAGACCGTGTCCAACCACTTGGAACAAACGCTGTACGCCTCAAAAATGACGATGGCTCTGCCATCACGGTCGAAACTCGTATCGGAAAACCTCTCGACTTTTCCGAATATTGGGACCGCGCCTCCGAACACAAAATTCAGCGTCTCGTTGCCGACCGCATCGTTGAAGCAATTCGAGAGCTCAGCGAACAAGAGTATGTTCCTGTCTATGCAGCAGACGTCAAAGAACGCATGAAGAAACATCATGTAACAGCACAAGAAGCTATCAGTGAGATAATGTCCTAATTTTTTGCAAACTACTCAAGATACCGGTAATGTTCACCAAAATACTCATACCCTTCAGGGGGTATCGAGTCACTTGCTTACCAAGCAGCAGCTACAAAAAATACCGTTCTTATCAACACCAAAGACGATAAGAACTGCATCTTGTAGCACCACCTCATTTTTCTGATACCGCAGAACTTTCGTACTCTCGAAGGAAACCTAATATGTCACTAGAAAACAGCCAACATGGTCAGACACTGAACTCCAACGATCTGCCAGAGCTTGACGAATGGCGCAATCTACACATTGACCAACAACCAACGTGGCATGAACACCCTGAGTATCCTTCCTCCATTCAAGAACTTAGCTCACTTCCACCTCTCGTGTTTGCCGGTGAAGTGGACCGCCTACGCAGAAGACTAGCGAACGTCGCTGAAGGAAAAGCTTTCTTCTTACAAGGTGGCGACTGCGCTGAAACCTTTAACGATGCCACCGCTGATAAAATCTCAGCACGAGTAAAAACACTTCTACAAATGGCTGTCGTACTCACCTACGGTGCCTCTATGCCCGTCGTCAAAATGGGCCGTATGGCAGGACAATTTTCAAAACCTCGCTCCTCAAACGATGAAACACGCGATGGAATCACCTTGCCCTCGTTCCGTGGCGAAATGGTTAACGGCTTTGACTTCACGGAAGAAGCTCGTGCTCATGATCCGCGACGCATGGTACGTGGATACCATACCTCCGCATCAACGCTTAACCTTGTCCGAGCTTTTACAACAGGAGGGTTTGCTGACCTTCGTTTAGTCAACCAATGGAATAAAGGTTTTACCGCTAACCCTGCACATGCACGCTATGAATCCTTAGCACGAGAAATTGATCGCGCACTTAAATTCATGGAAGCTTGCGGAGCCGATTTTGAAGCTCTTAAAGCAACCGAAATGTACGTCGGACATGAGGGCTTACTTCTCGACTACGAGCGTGCTATGACACGGATTGATTCACGTACTCAAAACCCATATGACACCTCTGCACACTTCATCTGGATTGGTGAACGAACCCGAGGACTAGACGATGCACACGTTAACTTCCTGTCTAAAGTGCGTAACCCCATCGGTGTTAAGCTTGGGCCAACGACATCTACGGAAGAAGTCCTCCGCCTCATCGACATTCTAGATCCAGAACGTGAACCAGGACGTTTGACCTTTATTACCCGCATGGGGGCGCAGAAGATTCGAGAGAATCTTCCTCCTCTCGTTGAAGCGGTTAAATCTGAAGGCTCAAAGATTGTGTGGGTAACAGACCCCATGCACGGTAACACTATTTCTGTGCCATCAGGATATAAGACAAGACGCTTTAACGATGTTGTCGATGAAGTTCGTGGTTTCTTTGAAGTGCACGAGGCCTTGGGAACATTCCCCGGTGGGCTACATATCGAGATGACAGGCGACGACGTCGCTGAATGTCTGGGAGGCTCAGACCCCGTTGATGAATCAGCGTTCTTAGATAATTATGAGTCTCTCTGCGACCCCCGACTAAACCATCGCCAGTCCCTAGAGATTGCATTCTTAGTCGCAGAATACCTTGCACGACGATAAAGTACCCGTTGAGACTGCTCAAGAATAATTTTTCTAGAGCAGATAGTTAAGGGGCGATAGAAAAATCTATCGCCCCTTAACGTTTAAAACCTTTTAGTGACTCCTATAAAAAATTACCGAGGAGATGCTCATCCCCATGTGCTGTCAAAAATGTATTGAGCTGGGGGAATAACGGGGAATCTACGAGAATTCTTGCTAGTTGCCATCCTAATAAACTGAAGACGGTAAAGGCGATAATAAAAAGAATGCCTATTCCTACTTTCATAACGTTAGAAACTCTTGGATTCCAAGGACTTTGGGGCTTACGAGGGTTATGCGGAGGTGGAGTAATAGACTGCTGAGGAAGGGGAGAATACTGAGCGGAAGATTCAAAAGCCTCTCTCGGAAGATGATATTGAGCACTCAGTACGGACGTCCTATCAAAAAGGTTATTTGCTGTATCTCGTACTGAATTGGCAGAATCATCAGTATTTTCGGAGTCTGTATATGGGTCTGTGGGAGGTTCTGTGAATCTTATACTTTTGTCGATGTCTTTAACCGCAGTAGATATGAGGCTCTGAGACTCCTCTAGAGAGTGACCTGCCTCCGTGATATGCGCTACGTCCTCCCATAGGTTTCTACCCATCGGAATATGACTGAACCAACGGTAGTTTAATGCTTCATCTGATAGCTCTGAACGGGTTTGTTGAAGAATCTCAAATAACTCTGTCGCATTTGATGGGCGGAATCTGGGGGGTTTACGGGTACACCATTTAATGATTCCGGAAATGTTTTGATCAAGTTGCGGGGAATATTTGTTAATATCTGGTAGCTCCGTATTAACATTATGGTAGATAATCTGCTGATCATCTGAACACTCTGCGAAGGGGAGTCTGCCACTAAGCATACGGTACATGATAATGCCCAGAGAGAAAATATCTGCTTGAACCCCTACCTCAGCTCCGGGCGTGACAATCTCTGGGGCAACAAATGACGGTGTACCCATCAGCTCACCTGTCCACGTTTGGTTAGCACGTCGCGTCAAACCAAAATCTGTCAGTTTAATATCCCGATGATCTGCCGAGAGAAGAATATTGCTCGGTTTGAGATCACGATGAATCAAATCGTGTGCATGAACCTCAGAAAGCCCCTCAACTGCTGGCAGAATAATCTCAAACATTTCTGCTGGTGTGAGTACTTTGCGCTGGTTTAACAGATGCTGCAATGTGCAACCATGCACATAATCAAGGACGAGAAACATGAGCTGATAGCCTTGCTCCTCTTGAACGCCAGAATCAATCACACCCACGACATGTTCATGAGATATATTGCGAAGAGAACGTTCTTCCCTAAAAAATTTTTGCTGCTGTGAGATATCTGAACAAAATCGAGAAGACAAAACCTTAATAGCCACAGGATTATGGGAGAACACGTCCGTGGCATAATAGACCTCTGCCATACCTCCTTCACCGATTTTTCTGCCAAGTTGATAGCGTCGGCTAAAAGTTTTTCCGGTGAGCCATGGGGCAGAACGTGATTTACTCATGTAGCTATACTACTAGGGTCAAAACTGCCGATAGGGTGAAAATATCTTCATTCTTAGCGAATAAAATCTGTTCAGGTGCTCTAAAGCACGGAAAAACTTCTCAATATCTGGCAGACTCATTAACTGTGACTGAAGAAAAAACTACTGCACAGATTTTTGACCTTGTGGGCAATTGGCTCACGATTCCCGATATCGCTGAGTTACTTGATATTAAGGTAACTCGCGTGCACTCTCTTATCGCAGAACGTGCGCTTTTAGCTCTTCGCGATCCCGAAACTCAGGTGCGTAAAGTTCCAGAACTCTTCTTCCGAGAAGAACACGTTTTGGAATCTCTCAAAGGAACGCTTATCGTCCTTCAGGATGCTGGATTCAGCGATGAAGAGGCCATCACTTGGCTATTTACTGAAGATGAATCCCTACCTGGTCGCCCTATTGATGCGTTGCATCAAGGACGTAAAACGGAGATTCGTCGTCGTGCTAGCGCACTAGCATGGTAGTGCCTTATACAACGTAAAAAACAACAGATTCATTATGCGTATGGTGTGGTTACCGTAGAAGCTACGGTAACCACACCATACTTTTTATGAACCTTGTACCTCATCGCATGATGTACAAAATATATGAGAACTTATGAACGTCGATGCAGCATCTTCGACACAATACTACCTAGTGCAGTGCGAGTGAGCTCATCAACTTTCATGCTTTCTAATGCTGAAAATACTTTGTCTCCCGTATTCTCAATATATTTTTCGACTTCTGCAAGTGCCCCTGAACGAGTAATGATTGTTCGTAGCTGAGTAATCTCATTATCGTGGAGTTCAGGATTCCCTAATTGTGAGTTAAGTAATTCCCATTGCGCTGGGGAAGCGTTCTTTTCTACAAGGGCGATGAGTACGGTACGTTTTCCTTCTTTGAGGTCATCACCTGCAGGTTTTCCTGTCTCACGTGGCTCTCCAAAAACGCCTAATACATCATCTCGAAGTTGGTATCCTTCTCCTAATGGCAACCCAAAAGAACGGTATTGTTCAAGTAAAGGGTTTGTCTCGGCAGAGGATATGTTAAGTGCGAGCGCACCGCCTAAAGATAAAGGATGCTCGCATGAATATTTTGCAGATTTATAGCGGATAATATTGTGCGCGTATTGTAAAGATTGTTGATAGCCCTGTGACGGTAATACTTCGTTGAAAATGTCGAGATATTGTCCAGCCATTACTTCGGTACGCATCAGATCAAAGATATGTCGGGCTTCAGAACCCCATAGAGCCTTATTTCCGATAGAACTAAACATCATCTCGGACCAAGACAAACATAGGTCACCAGCGATAATGGCACTAGAGATGCCATAGTTCTCTGAGGAGGTAAGCCACTGTTGTCTTTGGTGTTCATGCTCAAATTTGCGGTGTACTGACGGTAACCCTCTGCGAGTATCTGAACGGTCGATGATGTCATCGTGAATGAGCGCTGCGGTTTGAAATAATTCGATGGCTACGCCTGCTTTAACAATCTCGTCAGAGACTCCAGTAGCTCCTGCTCCGCGATAACCCCAGTAGCTTAGCAGAGCGCGGATTCTTTTTCCGCCTGAACAAAGTCTGCGGATAGCGTTCAAAAGTTCAACTGATTCGGTAGAAATCTTGTGAAGAAGCTGTTCTTGGCTCGTAAAAAACTCTTGCATGTGGTCTTCTACGGCTTGAAGATAAGCTTCTTGTTCTGCGCGGACCTGTTCTGCAATTGTTTGAGTTGGAGGGTTCTGAGCCAATGGTGCTCCTTGAGCATGAGGGGAGTAAACTCTCCCATTTTAGGTGAGGTCTTGAAGGAAAATCTACTGTAATGCAGGAACTCTCGGGGTGTTGATGTGTAGAAGCCACTAAAAGTTATATGCTCTTAGTAGAACTTTATCGAATATATGTTCTAACTGGGTGGTGTTGTTATGTCGGAAAGTCCTTCGAAGATTATTATGCACCTTGATATGGACGCTTTTTTCGTTAACGTTGAGTTGCTTCACCGAAATTGCACAATCGACGCGCCTGTTATCGTGGCGAAAGAAGGCGCTCGCTCTGTTGTGCTCTCTGCGTCATATTCTGCGCGAGCTTATGGTGTGCGTTCAGCAATGCCGCTTCTAAGAGCACGATCTCTTTGCCCGCAGGCTGTCATTATTCCACCGAGTGCAGATTATGCCCAGTATTCTCAGCAGATGCTCAATATCTTGAGAAGTTATAGCTCTCTCGTCGAAAAAATTAGTATCGATGAAGCTTTTGTGGATTTAAGTGGTACTGTGCGAACTTTAGGGCATCCTGTGCATACTGCTCAACAGATGCAACGAAGAATTATGAGTGAATTATCTTTGCCGTGTTCGATAGGGCTAGGTCCTACGAAATTTATTGCCAAAATGGCTTCATCTGCGAGTAAGCCGCATGGATTATGGGTGATTGAGCCTCATCAAGTTCAAGAGTTTTTGGATCCTCTTCCTGTCGAGAAATTATGGGGAGTTGGGTCTAAAACCCAACAGCTATTAGCTGATATTGGGGTGCGTACGGTATCCCAGCTACGGGAGCATTCTCGTTCTTTTCTTATGTCTCGTTTTGGTACCAGTGCCGGTTCTCATCTTTATGATATTGCTCGAGGTATTGACCTTCGAGAGGTAATTCCTGAGCGCCCAACAAAATCGGTGGGTGCAGAATATACCTTTTATCAAGATGTTTCATCCTATGAGCAGGTGCAACAGGAATTACTTAAATTGTCTTTATCTGTCGGTGCTCGACTGCGAAAAATTGGTAAATATGCATCAACTATTTCTATTAAAATTCGTTATGCAGATTTTCAAACGGTCACCCGCTCTACCTCTTTAGAGAGTATTAACTCTGGTCAAAAAATTTATGCTGTTGCTTTAGAGAAAATACGTGAGCTTTCTGTGTTTGATAGTCATGGATTTTCTTATCGAGGGATTCGATTGATTGGTGTTAGAGCGGAGAACCTTCGCGATGTAGAGAAAGGCATTCAATGTTCCCTCTTTGAGACGTTCTCGGGCGAGAATTATTCCGCTGAGTCGATGTTGTGTAGTGGGAATGAGCGCTGGTCTCGTGCAGAAGAAATTATGGATCAGATTC
Source organism: Rothia sp. P6271 (assembly GCF_048512995.1). Lineage (NCBI taxonomy): Bacteria > Bacillati > Actinomycetota > Actinomycetes > Micrococcales > Micrococcaceae > Rothia > Rothia sp. P6271. Next base: position 50,075 of record NZ_JBLXXV010000003.1, read on the forward strand.
ATGAACGTTTTGGGTCTCAAGGTATTATGCCCGCCAAATTATTAAGCCCTTTCCCTCTCTGTGAAAATCATGAGAAATCGTAGGATATATGTGAGAAGAAAATAACCCTAAGTATTCTTGATATATCCATAGCACCATAGGTTATGGTTCTGTATGATGAGGGGAGAGTTTGAGAAAGAGATACTTTGTCTCTTCTATCCCATTGATGATTATGAAGACAGGGGAGCAATATGCCACTTTCGGAACGTGAGCAACAGCTGTTAGCACAGCTTGAACAACAGCTCAATGCGGAAGATCCAAAGTTTGCAAGCTCTATGTCTTCGGCGGACGCTCCACCTGCGGTGACCTATTCTGCTCGGCACGTAGTTCTTGGTGTTTTAATTGCTCTTGTTGGTTTAGGCGTTGTTATAGCAGGTGTTAGTACAAAGCTAATTCTTCTTGGTGTTTTTGGTTGTATCATCACTGGCGTGGGAGTTTATGTTGCAACGTTGAAAAATTCCTCTGGTGTCGGAAAATCTTCTCCGAAGGTTCGTTCTTCTGGCAAAAATACTTCGCGGTTTATGAAAGATTTAGAAGAGAAATGGGATAAGCGTCAAAACGGCGGTCTATAAGTTTTCTCAACAAGTTATTGAGAAAAGCGGCGGTATGGGTATCCATACCGCCGCTTTTGTGTTGAGGCGCTGGGGTGTGTGAGAAAAATGCTGTTGGTGTCGGCTTTGGTGAGTCATGATGCAAAAGAAATGTGAAAACTCTTAAAAACATCGAGAAATGCGGGTATTTGGGTAGACTGGGGAGGAAAGTGGAGTAAAGTGGGGTAAGGCGAAACAACACGGTTGTAGTTTTCATTCTTTAAGCGCATGAAGAAACTAGAGAAATGTGAGGTGTACTAATGTTTCTAGGAACATATACGCCTCGTCTTGACGCTAAAGGGAGGGTTATTCTCCCGGCTCGTTTTAGAGAATCTCTAGCTGACGGACTTGTCCTAACTCGAGGGCAAGAACGTTGCCTCTACGTTTTCCCCTTAGAAGAGTTTCAGCACATTCATGAGCGAATGAGAATGGCCCCTATCTCATCCAAACAGTCTCGTGACTATATTCGTGTATTCCTATCGGGTGCTTCTGATGAAGTTCCCGATAAACAAGGAAGAGTCACTATACCTACCAACTTGCGTGAGTATGCAGGTTTAGGGAAAGAACTAACTGTTATCGGTGCTGGTAGCAGAGCTGAGATTTGGGATTCTCAGGTATGGGAAACCTACCTATCAGAGAAAGAACACGAATTTTCAGCAACGGATGAAGAAGCTTTAGACGGTTTCATTGTATAACTGTCAAAGGTATAGCCACTAAGAACCACCCCACATCATGAAAACGTTATAGGCCATAACGTGAAGGAGCAAAAGTGACTGACGGTGCCGCACTCGGCAAAGAAGCCCATCAGAGGCATATCCCCGTTATGCTTGACCGCTGCCTTGAGCTTCTTGCGCCTGCCATCAGCCGTGATGACGCCTACGCCATTGATGGCACATTGGGGATGGGAGGGCATACCGAAGCAATGCTTGAACGATTCCCCCGGCTAACCGTTATCGGTATCGACCGTGACCTTGAAGCTCACCGTATCGCGGGAAAACGACTTGAACGTTTTGGTTCAAGGTTTAAGCCCGTCCATGCGGTATACGACGAAATTCCAGATGTTCTTTCATCTCTAGGGCTGAGCTCCGTTGATGGCATACTTTTTGACCTTGGCGTTTCTTCTATGCAATTAGATGAACGTGAGCGAGGTTTCGCTTATTCTTATGACGCGCCACTTGATATGCGTATGGACTCTACTGAAGAACTGACTGCTGAACGTATTGTCAACGAATATTCTGTTGACGATTTGCGTCGTATCATTCGTTCTTGGGGAGAAGAAAAATTTGCATCACGTATTGCTGCAGAGATTGTTAAAATACGACAAGAACAACCTTTAACAATGACAGGGGAGCTTGTTAATGCGATTCAGCGTGCTGTTCCTGTTGCTGCTCAACGTCAAGGTGGACACCCCGCAAAAAGAACATTCCAAGCTCTACGTATCGAAGTTAATCATGAGCTAGATGCTCTCTCTCGTGCAATCCCTTCAGCTATCGAGGCGTTGAACCTTGGCGGGCGTCTTGTTGCGATGAGCTATCACAGTTTAGAAGACCAACTGGTCAAAAAGGCAATGGTCGCAAAAGCGACTTCTAGCGCACCTAAAGGTTTTCCGGTTGAACTTGAAGAGCATCGACCGGAGCTAAAAATTATTACTCGTGGGGCAGAACCGCCGAGTGAACAAGAAATTAGCGAAAATTCGAGAGCAGCTAGTGCAAAGCTAAGAGCTGCTGAAAAGATTAAGATGCGTCAGGGAGGAGGACGATAAATGAGCGCTGAACCTCAATTCCCTCGTCGAGGGCGGAGCATGAAAAAATCTTCATCAAAACGTCATTTACGTCTTGTCTCTGATTCTGTACCAGCGGACTCTCCTAAATCCCGACCAGCGTTGGTACCCGGTGCTGCACCTAAAAACCGGAGAATGCTGATTATTCTGGGATTCCTTGCTATTCCTTTCGCTCTTGGCCTCATCCTATGGCTTAATATTCTTACTGCTCAAGGACAATACGAACTCTTAGATCTTCGAGCGCAGGAGAAGAGCCTGATTGAAAAGAATGAGGCGCTCGTCCAAGAAATTGAATACGATAAAGCTCCTCAAGATTTGGCTGTGCGGGCCTCTCAACTAGGGCTTGTTGCCACAGACGTGACAACAACACTAAACTTGCAAACAGGACAGCTTAGTGGAACTCCTACTCCTGCTACAAAAGTTGAAGGTCAAGAATATCGTAAAAACTTGATTAGTCCACCTGCCTTGTACGACACTGAAGCATACGCTAAAGCGAGCGAACGAGCTGCTGAACAGCTTAAAAAAGAGCGTGCAGAACAGAAACGTAAAGAAGATGCCGCACGCCAGAAGAAAGAAACTGAACAAAAAGCTCAGCATCAACAATCTGAACAACAGGGTGATTCTCCTCCTTCTTCAGCGCCATCACAACAGCCTGGCTTGAACACCTCTTTACTGCAGCCTGCGCCAGATACAAACCACTAATAGCTGGAATGTGCCGTCTTCGTATATACCGGATAGAGGTTTTTAGTGATATTGCTTGTCAGTAGGAGATTATCCAAAGATTCTACGTGTTATTAAGTAGGGCAAATACTTTTCGCGTGAACTTGAGAGTGCTGCGGAAAAATAGGTATGGTGTTAGCCGGCTATCGTAATGCTAAGACCAGAGGTTGAGAAAGTTTAAGGGAAACGCGATGAACGAAAAAGAAACTGGGAAACCTGCACCTAGTTCGCGCCCGATAGAACGTCGGGCAATCGGGCGTCGTGCTTTTTTAGCAAGTGCTATCGGTACTGCTGGACTGGGACTCTTCAGCGCTCGTCTCTTATACCTTCAAGGATTTGATCCTAACGGTATTGCTGCAAAGGCGAAAGAACGACGAATTCGAACACAAGAAATTCCGGCTCTAAGAGGTCAGATTCTTGATATTAACGGAAATATCCTTGCTCGAACCGTTCAACGTTACACTGTTGTTGTTGATCAAAGTGCTGTTGCGCCATTCCGTCGTTATATTAAAGGCGATAAAGACCAGAATAAGACGGAGCTGGTTACTCCCAGTCAGCTAGTGTACGAGTTAGCTGATCTGCTGAAAATGTCAGACTCAGATGTTAAAGCTGCACTTGACGGTGATAGAAAATATTCGGTTGTTAAAGATAACGTCACACCAGAGGTGTATAACGCTGTTAGCGATTTAGGCGCAACATTTGTCTATGGAAAAGTCACTTCTGAGCGCCTGTATCCTAATGGTGCAGTAGGTGGCTCTGTCGTTGGACGCTTCCAGATGGTTGAAGCTAAAGTTGAAGGTTCGGATGAGGTTGAACTCCAAAATAACTCCGTAGGAATAGAACGCGTATATGGAGAAACCCTCGCCGGAAAAAATGGAGAACGTAGCTTCGAAATCAGTGCAACTGGGGTACGTATTCCCGTTGGGGATGAGCATAACGTTCCCGCCGTCAACGGAAAAAATGTTCGTCTGACTATCAACCAAGATATTCAATATTTTGCACAACAAGTCGTTAAAGCACGTGCCGACGAGCTTAAAGCCGAATGGGCAACAGCCGTTGTTATGAAGGTATCAGACGGGTCAATTCTGGCTTTAGCAGACTCTAGCACCATGGATCCGGGGTCACAGAAATTTACCTATGCAGATATGAACCCTCGAGCCATTACCCAAGCGACTGAACCAGGATCCACTGAAAAAATTCTTACATCAACAGCTTTACTTGAGATGGGGTTGGTCACCCCAACAACGGTATTTGATGTACCTGCTGAACTCGTAATCGACGGGCAGACCATTACCGACGCGTTTGAACATCCTCCCCAGAGACGCACATTCTCTGGTATCATCACCGATTCTATGAATACCGGAACTGTTCTTGCGGGAAAGAAAATGACTCCTGAACAACGTTATGACTGGCTGAAGAAATATGGTTTGGGTGAATATACGGGAATTGAGCTAACCGGCGAAAATCAAGGAATCGTAGCCTCTTGGAAAGATTGGGATGTCCGCCAACAATACACCGTACTCTTTGGTCAAGGTGTTGCTCAAACGCCTCTACAAACAGCCATGATTTACCAAACCGTTGGTAACTTAGGCATCAAACTTAAACCACGAATTGTTGATGCTATTATCGATGCGGACGGTACAGAAGAAGTCATACCTGTTGAACCTGGTACACGAATTATCTCAGAAAAGACAGCGCGTACTACTTTATCTCTAATGGAAAATGTGGTTCTCCAAAACGCAAAAGGCGCTCAAATTGCAGGATATCGTGTTGGCGGAAAAACAGGTACTGCAGAGGCACCGAGTGAAACCAAAGCAGGGTACGACGGTTACACCACTTCTTTTGTGGGGGTAGCCCCCCTAGAAAATCCACAATTTTTGGTAAGCGTAACGATTCAGCGTCCAGATGCTAACGCATATAACGTTGGTCTTGCTGGTGCTGCTACACAGTTTTCTCAAATTATGGAGAAAGTACTGAGCACTTATAATGTTCCATACTCGGTAAGTGAGCCTGTAGAAATACCAAAATTTGCTGAAAAAGACGGAGAGGGATAAAACTCGATAGGGTAAAAGAGTCTTTAATTCACGAAAATTCCAGCAACCTTATAAAATAAGAACATTATGAAAGCGCAGAATACTATGAGCACCGAGGAACCAACCGATCACGGAACGGCTCAGAGCCTCCGTCCGCATAATATCGTCGGTCGCTCCGCACAAGAGCTGGTGGATTACCTCATACGTGCTGGACACTCGGTACAGTTACTCACTGATACACCACATATCACCGGAATCACCATGGACTCTCGAGAAGTCCAAAAAGGAGACCTTTACGTCGCTATTGCTGGAGCTCAAACTCACGGCGCAAAATTTGTAGATACAGCAATCAACCAAGGAGCATCCGCAATACTTACCGATGCTCAAGGGCTAGAAATCCTTAACACGAAAAACCTATCAGCCCAAAAACTGACGCTAGGGCTCATCAGTTGTGAAGAACCACGGTCACTCATTGGCCCTCTATCCGGATACATCTACCAATCTCAACCCCAAGATGGCAGCGCCCCAACTCTCTTTGCGGTAACCGGAACGAATGGGAAGACCACCACAACATATATGGTGAACTCCATCATGCAAAGCCTCGGAAACACGACTGGGCTCATCGGAACTATCGAGATTCTTGCAGGCCAAGAATCCATTCCCTCAAAACTCACAACACCAGAATCTCCACATGTGCACTCACTGATTGCACTGATGAGAGAACGCGGCATTAGCTCAACTTCTATGGAAGTCTCCTCCCACGCTCTAGACTACCGCCGTGTAGACGGTATCCGATACGACGTATCAGGATTTACCAACCTGACTCAAGATCACCTTGATTTACACGGAGATATGGAAAGCTACTGCGCCTCTAAAGCAGAGCTCTTCACCCCAGAACGTTCAGCTAGAGCCGTCATTACTGTTGACGACTCTTGGGGCAAGACCATCTACCAAAAAGCCTGCCAAGACATGGGCACAGAACACGTCGTCGCCCTGTACACCAACACCGGGGCCGGATACAAACAAACACCCACTTGGCTTAACCCACAGGACTGGGCACTTCTTAACGTAGAACGTTACGGCATCGGACACCGCTTCACCGTCGTTCGGGCAGACGGCACCCAACTGCACTTACAAACACAACTACCAGCAGACTTCAACGTATCGAATGCATCCCTAGCTGCAGTGATGGTTTACGAATCAGGGCAGAACTTCGCAGAACTAACACACGCTTTGGAACAGCCACAGACCCTCACACCTGTGGTGCCAGGACGCATGCAACTTATCGGCAATGCACCCACCGCAATCGTCGACTTTGCTCATAACCCTGACGCGCTCAAACGAGCATTAGAAGCCATCCGACCTGCCAACGAAAAAGGGCGAGTTATTGTTGTCTTCGGGGCGACCGGCGACCGCGACCAAACAAAACGCCCCATCATGGGTAGTATCGCTGCACAATACGCAGATATCGTCATCGTCACCGACGATGACCCACACTCCGAAGACCCAACACCTATTCGTCAAGCTGTTGTTCACGGCGCTGAACAAGAAAAAGCGCGAGGCGCTCGCGTTGAGCAGATACTTAACATATCTCCTCGTGCAGAGGCTATTGACCGCGCATTTTCTTTGGCTCAAAAATACGATTCAGTACTTGTAGCTGGCCGTGGACACGAAACTGCACAAGATATTGCCGGTGTTGATATCGAACTTGACGATAGGGTAGAAGTAGCTCGTTCACTTAACCACTATGGATACAGCGTACTCGCTGAGTATCAGCTGATGTTGGAGGCATAAACCTATATGATTACGTTAACCGTGGCAGAGATTGCTCAGGCAACCGGTGGTTCCTTAGAAGGAATCTCTGCAGAAGCTGCTCAGCAGATAACTTGTAATTTTGCAACAACTGATTCTCGTGAAGTACGCGAAGGTACGCTCTTTCTTGCTAAGCCTGGGGAAAAAACAGATGGACATCTTTTCGTTCCCTCAGCTTTTAGCGCTGGTGCGAGCTTAGCGCTAGTAGACCATCTCGTCTCAAAAGAAGATGGCAGCTATTACCCACAAGTTCGCGTGAACGATGTTGTGTTGGCCATGGGAAGCTTAGCTCAATTCTGCATCAAGAAAATGCGCAAAAATGCTGAGCTGACAGTTATTGGTATCACCGGATCTGCCGGTAAAACAACGACCAAAGACCTCCTCTCCAATATTTTTGCTACAGCAGGAAAAACTGTTGCTCCGATTGGCTCCTACAACGGAGAAGTCGGCGTCCCGCTGACCATTTTCCGAGCCGATGAGAATACCCGTTACTTAGTAATTGAGATGGGGGCTGATGGTCTTGGACATATTAGATACTTAGCGAATATCGTTCAACCTGACCACGGTGTCATACTCAAGGTCGGTACAGCTCATGCCGGAGAGTTCGGTGGCGTTGAAAACATCGAAAAAACTAAAGGTGAACTTGCCGAAGGCGTTAAACTAAGCCTTTGCCTCAATGATGATGACTACCGTGTTCGCCGTATGGTTTCACGTGCTATAACTCCAGTAACCTATTTTGGTATCGGAGCAAAGAACGAACAAGACGATCGACACTACGAACGTGTATATGCACAAGATCTCCGAACAAGTCATGACGGATGCCCAGAATTCACGATAGTATTCCCTAATAATGCCTCCTACGAAATATACTCACAACTTATCGGAGAGCACCACGTATATAACCTTCTCGCCGCCGCTAGCGTCGCATATCAGGCTGGAATCTCGACAGAGACTATCGCGCAAGTGCTTAACACTTCTAAAGCTATCTCACGTTGGCGTATGCAACGTACTGACCGTTCCGATGGAATTACCGTTATTAACGATGCCTATAACGCAAATCCTGAATCGATGGTGGCGGCTTTACGTACTTTAGCTCAGCTAGGACGCACCCAACAACGACGCACATGGGCTATTCTTGGTCCCATGCTTGAACTTGGCGAGGTCTCTGCTGAAGAACACGATAAGCTCGGACGCTACGCGGTGCGTATGAACATTTCTAAGATTGTAGTCGTCGGCGATATCGCCCAACCTATTTATAACGCCGCACACCTTGAAGGTTCGTGGGGGGAGGAAGCGACGTGGGTTGCTACTCAAGAAGAGGCATACCAGCTCATTAGTCAAGAAGCTAAGCCAGAAGATATTTTATTGTTCAAATCTTCTAATGCTGCTGGTCTCGGAAAACTTGGGGAGCATGTAGCAACTGTTGAAAAGCTACTCAGCGAAGAACGTGACACGAACACCATACAATGGTTGAGCGCCGGTGAGCCCTCACAACAGGTAAACTCAGATTTTGATATTCAGAACATTACCGAAGACACTTTTGTGCAGAACAAGCCGGAAGGCAACACCACAGCATGATTCCCATTCTTTTAGCTGCAACGTTTGGATTGACGATTTCAATTTTCGGCACTCCAATACTCATCAAATATTTAAGCCGTCATAGTTATGGTCAATTTATTCGGGAAGAAGGCCCCGCATCACATCAGAAGAAGCTGGGTACTCCCACAATGGGTGGACTGGTCATGATGTTAGCAACGGCTTTAGGATTCTTCCTTTCACTGTTTATTACAGCAGCATTTTTCAAAGCTTCTTGGATTCCTTCTGCCTCCGTACTTTTGGCTTTATTCTTGATGCTAGGAATGGCTGGAATCGGGCTGATTGACGATGCTCGAAAAATCTATAAGAAAGATTCTGAGGGTCTTAAACCTCGTGAGAAGTTTATTCTTCAGGGTCTAGTAGGAACAATTTTTACAGGTTTAGTTCTACTTTTCCCGAATGCTCAAGGGCGTACCCCTGCATCTAGTGCTATTTCTATTACAAGAGATACCGCTTTTGACTTTTTGACCTTTGGCCCAATAATTGGGATACTTCTTTTCCTGCTTTGGGGCAATCTGATTATTACCGGTACGAGTAACGCGGTGAACCTTACCGATGGTTTAGACGGTTTGGCGACAGGTGTTTCTATTCTGGTGTTTTCTGGATATTTAATGATTTCTCTATGGCAAACTCAGCACCTTTGTGCTGGCGCTGCAGGAGAGTCTGTCTGCTATGAAGTCCGTGACCCTCAGCAGCTGGCGATGCTTGCTGCTGCACTGATTGGTTCACTAGTTGGGTTCTTATGGTGGAATACTTCTCCCGCCTCAATCTTTATGGGAGATACTGGCGCTCTAGGCCTTGGCGGGGCGTTAGCAGCTTTTGCCATTTTGACAAGAACCGAATTGCTCCTTGTACTCTTAGCAGGGCTATTCGTCACTATTACCGTGACCGTCATGATGCAGCTGACCTACTTTAAACTGACAAATGGGAAACGTATTTTCCGTATGACTCCCTTACAACACCATTTTGAGCTGGGGGGGTGGCCTGAAATTCAGGTGGTTATTCGTTTTTGGATTGTAGCTGGAATCTTCGTGATGCTTGGTCTTGGTGTCTTTTATGGTGACTGGCTCATGGGACATGGGGGGATTGTAAACTAAGTTATGTGTGCAACGAACGAGAATCCTATTTATTCATCCTCACGTCTTGAAAGCCTCACCAGCTGGGATGCCTCGTGGGAGGGGCTACGTGTTGTTGTTGCGGGACTTGGTGTTTCAGGTTTTTCTGCTGCTGACACTCTGATTGAGCTTGGTGCAGAAGTATTAGTGATTGATAATGCTGATACTGAAGAAAATCGTTCAAAAGTCCAGACTCTTAAAATTGTTGGTCTATCTGATGCCCTTTTGTCCGATGACGCAATGGATCATTTACCTCTCGTTAACGGGCAACTTCCTGAACTTATTGTGACAAGCCCAGGGTTGCGTCCTCAGCTTGGCTTATTCGTAGAAGCTCAAGAACATGGTGTGCAGGTATGGGGCGATGTTGAACTTGCTTGGCGTTTGAACACTCGTCGAGGAAGAAAAACCCCGCAATGGTTATGTATTACCGGCACTAACGGTAAGACAACTACGGTAGGAATGACCGAATCTATTCTTCAGCAGGCAGGGTATCGTGCGGTTGCTGTTGGCAACGTTGGCATACCGATTCTCGATGCTTTGAGAGATCCCGTAGAATACGATTATTTTGCGGTAGAGCTATCTAGTTTCCAGCTGCATTGGTCGTACTCGATGTCTCCTCTTGCTTCTGTTGTGCTCAACGTTGCTGAGGACCATGTTGACTGGCATGAAGGATACGAAAATTATCTTGCTGATAAGGCACGTATCTATGAAAATACGCAGGTAGCGTGTATTTTCCATGCCGAGCATCAGAATATTATTCGTATGGTTGAAGAAGCTGACGTTCGTGAGGGTTGCCGTGCTATTGGCTTCCACGCAAATTCTCCGGCACTTTCTATGTTAGGTGTTGTTGAAGGATTACTCGTCGACCGTGCTTTTACTGAAAATCGTCAGCATGAGGCATTAGAACTTGCTGAGGTTGCTGATACGGGTGCGCTTCCGACAAAGCACACTGTCGAAAATGCTTTAGCTGCTGCGGCGTTGTGTCGTGCTGCTGGTGTGCCCCCTGAAGCCGTAAAACGTGGTTTGAAAAGTTTCGAACCAGGCGCTCACCGTATTCAACCTGTTGCTCACACACACTCAGTGTTGTGGGTTAATGATTCAAAAGCCACAAACCCTCATGCGGCCCATGCTTCTCTTAGTTCCTTTGACTCTGTTATTTGGATTGCTGGGGGACTCTCAAAGGGTGTTAACTATGAAGAATTAGTACGTTCTCATGTGCACCGGCTTAAAGCTGTTATTATCATTGGCACTGATACGCTCTCGTTACGTGATGCATTGTCCAAGCATGCTCCCAGCGTTCCACTCTATAATGTCACTGATGAGTTGGAAGAATCTGCCAGCGGTGCTCACATCATGTCTTGTGCCGTTGCTAAAGCCTATGAAATAGCATCAGAAAAAGACACCGTACTTATGGCTCCTGCAGCTGCTTCGATGGATCAATTTAAATCCTATGCAGATCGTGGTGACTGTTTCATTGAGGCAGTTACACAACTGGTAGAAAAACTTAGCTCAACAGAGAACGAATAAATCTGATAGATGTAAGATTGACTTTCTTGCCGAATTGGATGTGAAGACACGAACCCTAGCGATGATTGGTTGCTAGGTGAAGGGACAATAGTTTGAGCACGACAACTCCAGAACATTCTTCTGGTGCTTCAGAACCTTTATCAGAGCAGACGCGTAGAAGCTTTCGTAAACGTTTAGCCGCCTGGTATGTGGGTGTTCGTGGACGGGCTGAGAACTCTTCGATTAGTGATGTAGCCTTATTACTTTTTTTGATTGCCGTGGGGCTGACTCTCTTTGGCATCATGATGGTTCTCTCTGCTTCTAGCGTTGAAGCAATTGCTGCTCAGCTGTCACCTTTTAGCCAAGCAGTACGCCAAGCATTCTTTGGTGCTATTGGTTTTATTGCCCTGGGTATTTTTTCTTATCTTCCGGTGACGCTCTATCGTCGTGGCTGGATACTTCATGCCTTATTGGCCGTTATGACCGTTATCCAGCTTTTTACCTCTCAATTTGGTAAGGAAATCGGTGGTAACCGTAACTGGTTGAATATTGGTTTCATTCAAATTCAGCCTTCTGAGCTGGCAAAGATTGTTTTCGTGATGTGGATGGCGTGGACTCTATCCCAACGGAGACTTTCTGAGGAAGGTTCTAAATCACCTTTTCCGATGAAAGTTCTTTGGGGGCTTCCACTTATCGGTGCGATTACTTTAGGTAAAGATATTGGTACTGTCATTGTATATGCCATTATTTTCTTGGGTATGTTGTGGTTTTCGGGAATTACATCCAAATCTTTTGCGACTCTCTTAGGTATTTTTGCCGTTGCCGGCGTTGCTTCAGTTTTAATAAGTTCAAATCGTCTGCAACGCATTTTAGGGCTTTTCGGTAAATGCCAAGGATCGATTTGTGATCAGTCTGATGCTGGTTTAGCAGCTTTAACCACTGGCGGTTTTTGGGGCGTCGGATTAGGTCGTTCACGACAGAAATATAATTATCTTCCAGAAGCTCATAATGACTATATCTTTGCTGTTATTGGTGAAGAGCTGGGATTGGTCGGTACATTACTCACTATCATTTTGTACCTTGGGCTAATTTACTGTTGTGTACGTATTATGCTCCGCAGTGCTGATCGTTTTGTCATTCTTGCTACGGGTGGAATTATGCTGTGGTTGATTAGTCAAGCGACGATTAACATTGCCATGGTGACGGGAATTCTTCCGGTAATTGGTATTCCTCTACCTTTCATATCCTATGGCGGATCATCTTTGGTGACCTCATTGTTAGCAGTAGGCATACTAATTGCTTTTGCACGGCAGAGCCCGTTACTTTCGATTACTGCTGGTCAGGAGCAGCTCTTTTCTACTAAATCACACGAAAAGGATGCTCGACGTCGTGCACGTTTGGGAAGAATTGTTCGTGAAGAGGAACGTCAGCTTCGCCAGCCATTGGCTCCAATATCAGAACGGTATGAGAAATTTTTACGTGTATTAGGTTTCTTTGGGCTAGGACCAGCCGTAGCACCAGCAACTTCACCTCGTCGAGGTTCAGGAAGTTCTTCGCGTCCATCACCACAACGGACTCAACGGCGTCGCCCTCACAATGCGTCTACTCCTCAGCGTAGAAGAGGTCCCCAGAATGAGTCGTCTCCTCGGAATGAACGTCCTCCTACCTCCCGGAATAAGAGAGATAGACCTCTAAGACAAGGTGTTCCTGACGGTAACGGTAGGGGAGAAAGACCTCCTCATCGAAGAGAATCGGCTGAACAATTGCGTCGTAGAGAACAACGGCATAGTACTCGGGCCGTTTCTCGAGGTAAGGGCCGGTATGAGTCTCCAGAAAACTTACGACGTACCGCTTCACGTATGGGCGGGAAGCGTGAAGCTTTGAGACCAGAACAACGTCGTAGAAGAACACCTCGAGAAGAATAATCTTTGGGTTGTGAACGGATCCGGCGTAGAATTGAAGTTCACATAAATTGAACGGAGACTTAACTCATGACGATAAGCCCCTCCATCGTGTTGGCAGGTGGTGGAACTGCCGGGCATATTAACCCTATGTTGGCTATTGCTCGGGAAGTTACTCGACAAGCACCTGACGCAAAAATTCTTATGGTAGGCACCGAGGACGGTCTGGAAGCAGATATTGTTCCTAAAGCTGGATATAAGATAGATTTCATTTCTCGAGCTCCTTTTCCTCGTCGGCCTAATATTGCGGCAGTGAAGTTTCCTTGGAAATTTATGCAGGGGATTCAAAAAGCTCGTCAGATTCTAGTTTCTTCGGAAGCTGATGTCGTCGTTGGTGTTGGCGGGTATGTTTGCCCTCCCATGTATATTGCTGCGCGCTTGTTGTCTATACCTGTTGTGATTCATGAGGCTAACGCAAAACCAGGGATGGCAAACGTTTTTGGTGCGAAGCGAGCTGCTTTTGTCGGAACAGCTTTTGCTGATACTCAGATTGCGCAGGGGCAACATGTTGGTATGCCGATGCGTGAGAATATTGAGTCTCTTGATTGTGAGTCTTTACGAGAAAAAGCTCGAAAGCGTTTAGGACTTGACCCATCCTTGCCGACTTTAGTTGTAACGGGTGGTTCGTTGGGTGCTAAGAGTCTTAACAATACTATTGAGCAGATTCTTCCTAAGTTACCTCAGTGGAATTTTCAGATTTTGCATATTACGGGGCGTGAGAAGTCACTAAAAACTCCTGAGGGTATGCTCAGACAAACACCACATTATGTGCAACGAGAGTTTATTACCAGCATGGAAGATGTGTATGCTGCTGCTGATCTTTTAGTTGTTCGTTCAGGAGCAGCTACAGTCAGTGAGGTCGCTGCTGTTGGGCTTCCTGCAATTTTTGTTCCGTTGCCTATCGGTAATGGGGAACAAGAGATTAATGCTCGGTCTTTGATTCAAGCAGATGCCGGTATTCTTGTTCACGATGCAGATTTTACTGCTTCGTGGTTTGTAGATCATGTTCCTGCATTATTGGCAGATACGAATAGACTCCGTGAAATGTCAGAAAAATCCTATGCTCAAGGAATCCGTAATGCGGCTTCTACCATGGCAACTGAAGTACTAAAGGCGGCACAGCATGACTAATAATTTGATGAATCTTCAGCTAGAACTCCCTCATCCGTTAACTCCTCCTTTCCCAGAGCGTTTATCTTTGGGCTCTTTGGGTAAAGTTCATTTTGTCGGTATCGGCGGAGCTGGTATGTCTGCCATTGCTCGTCTTATGGTTCAGGCTGGCGTGAATGTTTCTGGTTCTGACCGCGCTGAATCATCGGCTACGGATAGTTTGAGAGAACTAGGTATTGAGATTTCTACTCCACAATCAGCTGAAAATATTGTGGGCGTAGATACTGTTGTGGTTTCTACCGCGATTACGGCTGATAATCCAGAACTTGTGAAAGCTCGAGAACTAGGGCTTCGCGTACTTCATCGTTCTGAAGCATTAGCTGCCACGATGGACACTTCTCGTGTTATTGCGGTGGCTGGAACCCATGGGAAAACAACCACAAGTTCGATGATTTCTGTGACGTTGGGTGCTTTGGGTGCTGATCCTTCTTTTGCGGTTGGTTCTACAATTGCTGGATATGATACGAATGCTCGTTTGAGTTCTTGCCAACAGGGTTCGTGGTTTGTTGCTGAAGCTGATGAATCGGACGGCTCTTTTGTTCGTTACCGCCCTGAGATTGCTGTAGTTACTAACGTCGAACCTGACCATATCGATTTTTATGGAACGGCGGATAAGGTGCATGAGGCTTTTGCCCGGTTCGTTGGTTCTATGCCTGATGATGGTGTTCTTATCGCCTGTATTGATGATGCAGGAGCTAGAGATTTAGCGTCGCGTACAAGTGACGCTGGTTATTCTGTGATTACTTATGGTGAGTCTGAGGATGCTCATGTCCGTCTTTCTGAAACTACCAGTGACGGTGTTGTTTGTTCTTCTCAGGTGACATGGGATTTTACGGTCGGAGAGCAGGAGTACCAAGGCACTGGACAGCTCGTATTGAATGTGCCGGGTAAACACAACCAGCTTAATGCTTTAGCTGCTTTTACGTGTGGTGTTTTGGCTGGTTATGATGCTGATTCCAGTCTTAAATCGGTTGCTCAATTTCAGGGTACTGACCGTCGTTTTACTCTGCGTGGAGTGGTTAACGATATTAGAGTTTTTGATGATTATGCGCATCATCCTACGGAAGTTTTGCGTGCGTTAGAGGCCGGACGAACAGTTGCTGCTGGACATAGTCTTTACGTGCTTTTTCAGCCTCATCTGTTTTCTCGTACTCAAGAGTTTGCTAAAGAATTTGCGCAGGCATTATCAACTGCTGACCGCTCATATGTTTTAGATATTTATCCGGCTCGGGAACTTCCGATTGAGGGAGTTACTAGTGAACTGATTACTGAGGCTGGTTTCTCTGAGGTTCATTATGCTCAGCCTGAAGAGGCTTTGGAGCAGATTCTTTCTCAAGCTCGCCCTGGAGACGTTATTATGACGGTAGGTGCTGGTGATGTGACTTCTTATGGGCCAGAGCTTGTTGAGCGTCTTTTAAAGCGTGCGAAAGTATAGGTATGTCAGACGATCGTACGCAGTTTTCTGCTTTGAAAGATGGAGAGTCTTTGAATGATGCTCCTGTCGTTCGTATTAATTCTTCTAAGGTCAAGCCTATAGAGGAAGATTCTTTGGTGAGTGCGCGTTCTCGTCGTTTTGCTCAGTGGCGTTCTGCTCGTTCTGCTGCGAAAGAGTCTTCTTCTGTGGGGCAACAGAATAGTTCTGATGCTATTTCTGTATCGTCTCAGTCTTCTTCTGGCGTGTTGTCGTTTTCTCGTGAGTCAGTTAAACGTTGGATTTATACGTTGCTGGGTCTTTTGGTGATTGCGGCGATTTTTGTGGGAATAGTTTTTTATTCTCCGCTTTTGGCTATTAAAACGATTACGGTGCAGGGGGCTTCTTTACTGTCGACTGCTTCGGTGGAGGAGAAGTTACGTGGTTTAGAGGGTGTTCCTTTGACTCGTGTGAGTGATCAGGAAGTTGCTGATTTGATTGGTCATCAGCAGGTTCTTCGAGGTGTTTCTATTTCTGCTCGGGCTCCTCACGAATTGATTGTTACTTTGCATGAACGTATTCCGGTGGCTGCGGTGCGGGAAGGTTCAGAGTATGTCTTAGTTGATAGTGAAGGTGTGATGCTGTCTCGGGTGGATTCTTTGGAAGCTAGTGGTGTTCCTTTGATTGCTGGGGGTAGTGCTATTGTGAACACTCCGCAGTTTAAGACGGTGACTCGGGTTCTTGAATCTTTGCCTCGTGATTTGTTATCGATGGTAACTGAGGCGAAAGCTGATTCTACTTCGACGATTACTTTGATGATGGGGGACGATCGTCAAGTTTTGTGGGGTACGACTGCTGATAGCGACCTTAAAGCTAAAGTTCTTATTGAACTTATGAAGGCATTGGGCGAGGACTCTCAAATTAAGGTTTTTGATGTCTCAAGTCCCTTGGTTCCTACGACTCGATAGCTCAACTTAAACTTGAACTTTGGGTGTAATTCTTATTTTTTCGAGAAAATATCCTGTTTTTTTGACATGTAGAGCGACAGAACCTCTGTAGTGTTGGTACGCTTCTAGTTGAAATACACGTAAGTCGAATAAATATCATTCAACATAAAGTTGAAGGTTTGGTGTTTATTCATCAATAATTCCTAAAAATCGTTAGAGGGACTTCATGGACGCAAATACCCCCCAGAACTACCTAGCAGTCATTAAAGTCGTCGGTATCGGCGGCGGCGGTGTCAACGCTGTCAACCGTATGATTGAGGTTGGTCTTCGCGGTGTCGAGTTCATCGCAATTAACACTGACGCGCAAGCGCTCTTGATGTCAGATGCAGATGTTAAGCTCGACGTTGGACGTGAACTAACCCGTGGTCTTGGTGCAGGTGCAAACCCTGAGGTTGGACGTCAAGCTGCAGAAGATCACGAACAAGAAATTGAAGAAGTTCTTAAAGGCGCAGACATGGTGTTCGTGACTGCTGGCGAAGGCGGCGGTACTGGTACCGGTGGCGCTCCCGTTGTTGCTCGCATTGCTCGCTCTTTGGGTGCTTTGACGATTGGTGTTGTTACCCGTCCCTTTACCTTCGAAGGACGCCGCCGTTCTAACCAAGCAGAGACCGGCATCGCAGCTTTGCGTGACGAAGTTGACACCTTGATTGTTATTCCTAACGATCGTTTGCTCTCTATTTCAGATCGTAACGTCTCCATGTTGGACGCTTTCAAATCTGCAGATCAGGTACTGCTCTCTGGTGTCCAAGGAATCACTGACCTCATCACCACCCCCGGTTTGATTAACCTTGACTTCGCAGACGTTAAGTCTGTGATGCAAGGGGCTGGTTCTGCGCTGATGGGTATCGGCTCAGCTTCTGGTGAAGACCGTGCCGTAAAAGCAGCAGAGCTTGCTATTGCTTCACCTCTTCTTGAAGCATCCATCGACGGCGCACACGGCGTGCTCCTATCGATTCAGGGTGGTTCAGATTTGGGACTATTCGAAATCAACGAAGCTGCTCGTTTGGTTCAGGAAGTTGCACACCCCGACGCAAACATTATTTTCGGTGCTGTTATTGATGACGCGCTCGGCGATGAAGCTCGTGTGACCGTTATTGCTGCTGGTTTTGATTCTGTCAATCCTGAAACGAACGCTAACGGAAATAGCTCATCTGCCCAGCAATCTGCACAGCAGAACTCACCATTCGGCGCGTCTGCAAAGACTCAGACCTCTCAGGCTCCTGCAGTAAACTCTTGGCAGTCTCAGGGCAACGACGTACCTAACAACGCTGGTT
Organism: Rothia sp. P6271; assembly: GCF_048512995.1. Classification (NCBI taxonomy): domain Bacteria; kingdom Bacillati; phylum Actinomycetota; class Actinomycetes; order Micrococcales; family Micrococcaceae; genus Rothia; species Rothia sp. P6271. The sequence continues at coordinate 68,089 of NZ_JBLXXV010000003.1, forward strand.
TTGATGTAGATCTTCCACCGGTCGTTGAAGAAGCTCCTCGTAAAGATTCTTTGGACGTTCCTGACTTCCTCAAGTAATCCTGTAAAAGGCAAAGCTCTTGGCATAGACATTTCATCGTATCTATCGCCGGGAGCTTTGCCTTTTTCGTATCCATTTTTCTTCTTAAGGACATCATGAGTTCACCGCTGATTGCACATACGATTGAAACTTTGCACGAACGTTCTATACATATTGCTTTTAGCTCTATATCAGCAGGAAACTTAGGATTACATGTAGGACAGAATTTCTTAGACGTTCTTAAAAACCGTGAACGTCTTGAACAGTATTTAGGTTTGGGTTCAGAACATTTCACGTATGTGAATCAGGTGCACGGTGTTGAGGTTATCGATGTCGATACACAGTACCTTCAGCCAATCATGCCTGATACTTTTCAGGAACGAGAACGTGTGGCATATGCACAGTCTTTGTTGGCGGACGCGCCTCAAGCCGATGCCATGTTTTCTGTTCAGGGAAAACCTCTCGCTATTATGGTGGCCGATTGTATTCCTGTGATTTTTACTGCTGAATGTTCTGCTACAAATTTTCCGTTGATTGCGGTTGCTCATGCGGGTCGACGAGGGCTACTCGATGGTGTCTTACAACAGACCGTAGAATCATTAGTGCGCCAAGGAGCAGAAAAACTGACCGCTTGGATAGGTCCTTCTATTTGCGGCCAATGCTATGAAGTTCCCCCAGCAATGCAGGAGGATTCTGCTCAGATTCTTCCTGATCTTCGATGTGAGAGTCGCTGGGGCACGAGTGCTTTAGATTTGCCGGCCGGAGCTGAACAAGCTCTACGCCAGATGCCCTATGAGATAAGAATTAACAGTTCGTTAGCCTGCTGTACTTTTGAAAACCAGAACTTATTTTCTCATCGTAGAGGGGACCCTCACGGTCGTTTTGCGGGTCTTGTGTGGGTTGAGAATCTTATGAAAAGGGGATTCTAATGTTAACGTATACTGCTGAACGCGCAGAAGAGCTAAAACACAATCTTATACGTGTACAAGAACGTATTAGCCGTGCTGAACAGGACTATTCGGGTTCTCGTAATGCCCAAAGCCATAAAGTTGAGCTCACTGTCGTAACGAAGTTTTTTCCTGTAACAGACGTTTTAGCTCTTTATCATGCGGGGGTTCGTTCTGTGGGCGAGAATCGCGACCAAGAAGCTCATGAGAAGGCGTATGCTATTGAACCGATGAATGATCCTCAGGATTCTTTGCGTTGGTCTTTTATCGGGCAGTTGCAACGGAATAAAGCAAAGTCTGTTGTGCGTTATGCGCACGAGGTGCATTCTGTTGACAGACTTTCTTTAGTGGATGCTCTGGCTAAAGCTAAAGCTCAATGTGCTCAGGATAGAGCAGAATCACGAGTTGCTGGGTCGCTATCTTGTTTTGTGCAAGTTAATTTATCTGCTGATTCTGGTGATAATTCTTCACGTGGTGGCGCTGTCGGAGATGATGTCTTTCGTATTGCTGAGCGTCTTGAACAGTGTGAGGGTTTATCCTGTGCCGGAGTGATGGCTGTTGCGCCTTTGGGGGGTGACGCCGAGAGAAGTTTTGAAACGCTCTACGGTATTTCTCAGGAGTTACAAGAGCACTTTCCTCAAGCATGGGAGATTTCTGCTGGTATGAGCGGAGATTTAGAAGAAGCTATTCGCTGGGGTTCAACCAGGGTTCGTATTGGTTCGGAAATTATGGGTTCACGTTGTTAAGTGGTGGGAGAATACGCTAGTTTATTGTTCTATTTTTTCTTTATTAGGCGCGTTTTCCTATCCTAAAGAACCCTAGAATTGATACTGTGAAACATTGAAGAAGCAACTACACCGGATATTGAGTTTTTGTAGCCGGTTACGTTATAGATGGAGTGAAAAATGGCAGGGCGTACATTTCATCAGGCGATGTCATTCCTTGGTTTAGGGGAACAGGCAGAACCTGCGCGAAATCGTGCACATGAGCGTTACGATGATTTCGATGATTATGCGGAAGAATATGACGATGACTACGGTCAGAATCGTGATGTTCTTTATAATTTTCCTGATGACGAGTACGACCAGTATCCTGTAGAAGAGGATACTTCTCGAGTTATGTCTCATGATTCAGTATCTGACCAGCGAGAAGATTTGTATCTTGCTGGTGAGGAGAAGGACGAGCAGAAGTACGAACCAACGTACGATATGTCGCCTTCAGAGCATCAAACTGAAAAACCTTTGGTATCCTCAAACGCTGTGGAGCGCACTCCTCAGCGTATTCAACCTCATGACGAAAGCGAAGAAGAATTGCGCCTCATCACTACTGTTCACCCACGCTCCTATAACGACGCTAAGACCATCGGCGAAACTTATCGTAGTAATATCCCCGTTATCATGAATGTCACTGAGATGACAGAATCTGATGCGAAACGCCTTATCGATTTTTGTGCCGGTTTAACTTTCGCTCTGCAAGGTAATTTAGAGCGGGTTACTGAAAAAGTATTTCTTCTGACTCCATCGAATGTTGAGGTTTCCGGTTCAAAGGGTACTGAAGTTCCTGTAGCGCTTGACAGTGAGTCTCTCGACTTCTTTAACCAAGGCTAAAACACATGGTTGGTTACCTCTTAGCTTTACTGAATATCCTTGTCTTTACCCTGTATTTTGCGTTGCTTTTACGGCTGGTATTTGACTGGGTACAAATGTTTTCACGTTTTTGGAGGCCTCAAGGTGTGTTCTTGGTGGTGGCCTCTGCGGTATATGCAATAACTGATCCTCCTTTAAATGCTTTGCGGCGTCTTGTTCCGCCGTTGCGAGTGGGAGGCATGTCGTTAGATTTAGGGTTTTTGATTCTTATCTTCGCGATTATGATTATCAATAACTTCCTTTTCCGATTAATCTTTATGTTTTCTTAAAGCAAACTCTCCTTAGATGAACTGGAGGATGCATAAGAGTAGTAGTCTGGTATAAAGAATGTTTTATGGTGGGCGGTTATAAGCTCGAGATTCTTATCCGCTAATATCGGCGACTAACGACGGTGCAACGCAGATGAAGATCTCGTGTTCAAAACAATGGTTCTCATATTTTTTGGGATAATTGAAGAATTTTCCACGATAAAACGGCAATTCTACGTGAACTCACGTGTATCCTAGTTGCTGAGTTTAAAAAACTAGGAAGAATTTTCAGAGAGTAGCGGTGTTTTAGGGATGATGCATCGCTACGTCGGGGAGTCCAGAAAAAGCTTGAATTTAGAGGTGAATATTTAGTGGCACTTACACCAGAAGCCGTCATCAACAAACGGTTCCAGGCAACCAAATTTAAAGAGGGGTACAACCCTGAGGAAGTTGACGACTTCCTCGACGAAATTGTTGTTGAGTTGCGTCGTCTTAACAGCGAAAATGCAACACTCAAACGAAACCTTGAAGAAGCCGAAAGTCGTTTGTCTCAGGCTCAAGAACAGCTAGAGCAGGCAGAAGCCCAAGGCAGCTCCGTTGTTGCTTCTACCGTTGAAGAGCAGACTGCCCCTGTTGCTGCCGCCGCCGCAGTTGCAGAACCTCAGGCTGCTACAAGCACAGACCCCGAAGCTACCGACGCAGCAGAAGCTGCTACTGGTGGTCTCGGCATGGGCACGAATAGTGCGGCTGGATTGCTTGCTATGGCTCAGAAAGTCCACGATGATTACATCTTCCAAGGCGAGACAGAGCGTGAGCGTCTCATTAGCGAAGCACGTGAGGAGTCTGCGCGACTACTGACCTCCGCCCAAGAAGAGCGTTCCAAAGTTCTGGGTGACCTTGAACAGAACAAAGTTAACCTTGAAGCTACTGTCGAGAAACTGCGCGGATTCGAGAAGAAATACCGTGAAGGTATGCGAAAGTACATCGAAGCGCAACTTCAAGATTTGGAGAGTGCTCCTTCTGTTGAGAGTAAACTTGACTCAACAGCTACTCCTACCGGTAGCTCCTTCATGCGCTAAAATCTTAGATTAGAGCTTTTGACGGGATAGTGGGAAGCATCATTATGATGCCTCACTATCCCGTCAGTTTATATAAAATAGTGATTCAGAGCTGATACTGAATCGGTAACAATCGATTACGTCAACTCGATATGCCGCTTGAGGACTTGTCACAGATGGGAAAAGAACACCGGATGTCCAAAGAACAGAATCATCGTGCCCATAGCTCAGGTCCGTCTGAACCCCGCCCATGTGTGCGTACCTTATCTGCCTTCCCTAAACTAATCGTGGTATTGATGACGGTGCTGATTGCCTATGGGGCAGATCAAGGTACCAAGTACCTTGTCGAAACGACGATGACTTTAGGGGAAAAGATTCCTGTCGTTCCAGGGGCTATTCGTTGGTATTACATTCTCAACTCTGGTGCAGCCTTCTCTCTTGGCACTGGCTATACCATGGTATTTACCTTGATGATGGTGGTTGCCGTGCTGGTATGCTTATGGTGTCTTGTCAGAGCACAATCAACAGTATGGGTTTTTTCCTTAGCGTTATTGTTAGGTGGCGTATTGGGGAACTTGACCGATAGACTTTTGCGCCCGCCAGGATTTGGTGTTGGGCATGTTGTAGATTTTATTTCTATCGGAAACTTCGCCATTTTTAACATTGCTGACTCATGTATTTGTATCGCAATGGCACTTATCGTCTTGCAGAATTTTCGTTCTATTCGTCTTGACGGAACGTACGATTATTCTCAGAAGAAGAATTCTCATACCATCGAGCAGGAAAGTCACGAAAGCAACGCATGAGCCAAAGAATTACGTACCAGAGTGTTGTTGAAGAGTTTGCCGGTTTACGTCTTGACGCCGCTCTGTCTGAAAGCCTTAACATCGCAAGGACCTTGGCTGCAAGCTGGATTAAAAATGGCGATGTTCAAGTGACTGATGCCTCCGGGCGTAGAGTTAAGGTCGCTAAAAGTTACAAACTTTCACGTGGTGACCATATACAGGTTGACGCGCCAACACCTCGAGATTTAAGCGATATTACCCCTCAGCTGGTTGATGGGTTTTCCATTATCTATGAGGACGAAGATATTGTTGTCGTTGATAAACCGGCTGGGGTAGCGGCTCATCCGTCTCCGGGGTGGCATGGGCCTACAGTGCTAAGCGCTTTAATGGGCTTAGGAGTGAGTATCTCTACCTCTGGAGCTGCTGAACGCCGAGGCATCGTCCATCGTTTAGATGTTGGAACATCTGGTGTTATGGTGGTAGCAAAGAATGAGCATTCATATAGTTTTCTTAAACGTGCCTTCAAAGAACGTACGGTTAAAAAGCTTTACCACACCTTAGTTCAAGGCATACCAGACCCTTTAGAAGGTACTATCAACGCTCCTATCGGGAGACACCCCGGACACGAATGGCGTTTTGCTGTCGTTGAGGGCGGCCGTGACTCTATCACTCACTATCAGGTGGTAGAGGCTTTTGGTCGAGCCAGCTTGGTGAACGTACACTTAGAAACAGGCCGTACCCACCAGATTCGTGTCCACTTTTCAGCGTTGAACCATCCTTGTTGTGGAGACCTTACCTATGGCGCAGATCCCTCGTTGAGCGCACATCTAGGGCTTACCCGTCAATGGTTACATGCTCATATTCTTGAATTTGAGCATCCTGTCAGCGGGAAGAACATGACATTCACCAGTGAATACCCTCAAGACCTTGAGTATGCTTTAGAGTCGTTAAGAGAAGGAACATTCTAGGATTATCCCTAGAAGAAGAAACCATCGAAGCTAGAGGAAAGAAGAATAACGTGAGCGGTAAAGGTTTTACTCATCTACACGTACACACCGAGTATTCTATGCTCGATGGTGCAGCGCGCCTGACGGAGCTCTTTAGCCGTGCTAAAGAGCTGAATATGGATGCCATGGCAACGACAGACCACGGTTTTCTCTTTGGGGCTTTTGACTTTTGGCAAAAAGCAAATGATGCGGGTGTTAAACCCATTATTGGTCTTGAAGCGTACGTCACCCCTGGTACTCACCGGACAGACCGTAGCCGTGTACGTTGGGGTGAACCAAACATTTCTGAATATGGTGACGTTTCTGGTGGTGGTGCGTATACCCATATGACGTTGTGGGCAGAAACCACTCAAGGTATGCATAACCTCTTTAGAGCGTCCTCTCTAGCCTCTCTCGAAGGCCACTTTTATAAGCCTCGTATGGACCGTGAGCTATTGCAGACTTATGGCAAAGGACTGATTGGGACAACAGGGTGCCCCTCTGGAGAAGTTCAGACTCGCCTACGCCTTGGACAATATCAAGAAGCTCTTCAAGCTGCCTCCGATTTTCGAGATATTCTCGGTGCTGAGAATTACTATTGTGAGCTCATGGATCACGGCATCGGCATCGAAAAAGTTGTTGTTGAAGATTTGATGCGTCTCGCTCGAGATTTAAAGCTTCCACTCGTCGCTACCAACGATTTGCACTACACTCATGAACACGACGCTCAAGCGCACGCGGCGTTGCTCTGCGTGCAATCTGGTACCACGCTGCAAGACCCTAAACGTTTTAAGTTCGACGCTTCAAACTTTTACCTTAAATCTCCAGAAGAAATGCGAGAACTGTACCGTGACTTCCCTGAAGCTTGCGATAACACTCTCGAAATTGCCGAACGTTGTAATGTAGAGTTCAACACCAACGCAAACTATATGCCAGCGTTCCCCACCCCAGAGGGGGAGAACGAGGAATCATGGTTCGTCAAAGAAGTTGAAAAAGGGCTACACTTCCGCTTCCCCAAAGGTGTACCAGATGAGGTACGTCGACAAGCAGAATACGAAGTTGAAGTTATCTCAAAGATGGGGTTCCCCGGCTACTTCTTGGTGGTTGCTGACTTCATTAACTGGGCTAAAAATAATGGTATTCGTGTTGGGCCTGGGCGTGGTTCTGGTGCAGGTTCAATGGTTGCATACGCGATGCGTATTACTGAGCTCAACCCCCTAGAACATGATTTGCTCTTCGAACGTTTCTTGAACCCTGAGCGTGTGAGCATGCCTGACTTCGACGTGGACTTTGACGATCGTCGCCGTTCTGAGGTGATTCACTATGTCACTGAAAAATATGGTGAAGATAAAGTTGCGCAGATTGTTACCTACGGAACGATTAAAGCAAAACAAGCTCTCAAAGATTCTTCTCGCGTGCTGGGTTATCCCTTCTCGATGGGTGACCGCCTGACCAAGTTAATGCCACCAGATGTTCAGGGTAAAGGCATGACGTTGAAAGAAATTATTGATGAGAAGTCAGCACGCTATGGCGAAGCCTCTGATATGCGCGCTCAACTTCGTGAAGACCCTGAATGTCAGAAAGTCTTTGACACGGCTCTTGGCTTAGAAGGACTTAAACGTCAGTGGGGTGTACACGCTGCAGGTGTTATCATGTCGAGCCATGATTTGCTAGATTTGATTCCTATTATGCGCCGTGAACAGGACGGGCAAATTATTACCCAATTTGATTACCCAACGTGTGAAACTCTTGGGCTCATCAAGATGGACTTTTTGGGTCTGCGTAACCTAACAATCATCTCTGATGCTATTGAAAACATTAAACTAAACCGTGACTTCTTCCTTGACTTGGATGCGTTGTCTCTAGACGATAAAGAATCCTATGAGTTGCTAGCGCGCGGTGAAACATTAGGCGTATTCCAGCTTGACGGTGGCCCGATGCGTTCTTTGCTGAAAATGATGCAGCCGGATAACTTTGAAGATATTTCCGCGGTTTTGGCTCTGTACCGTCCTGGACCTATGGGCGCAAACTCTCACACGAACTATGCGTTGCGTAAGAACGGACAACAAGAAGTCACACCTATTCACCCAGAGCTAGATGAGCCGCTGGCTGATATTCTCAATACCACCTACGGTTTGATTGTGTATCAAGAGCAGGTTATGGCTATTGCACAGAAATTAGCAAACTATACTCTGGGTGAAGCAGACTTGTTGCGTCGTGCAATGGGTAAGAAGAAAAAAGAAGAACTTGACCGGCAGTATGAGAGCTTCCATCAAGGAATGCTATCGAATGGATATTCTGAAGAAGCTATTAAAGCGTTGTGGGATGTCCTGCTTCCCTTCTCCGCCTACGCATTTAATAAATCCCACACTGCAGCTTATGGTCTAGTCTCTTATTGGACGGCTTATTTGAAAGCACATTACCCTCAAGAATATATGGCTGCTTTGCTTACCTCTGTGGGCGACGATAAAGATAAACTTGCCTCGTATCTCAACGAGTGTCGCCACATGGGTATTACGGTATTGCCTCCAGACGTTAACGAATCCGAGTTGAACTTTACTCCTGTCAATGACGATATCCGCTTTGGAATGGGCGCAATCCGTAACGTTGGTGCCCCTGTAGTCGCTGCACTAGTTAGTGCGAGAACAGAAAAGGGCCGTTTCGAATCTTTCCAAGATTTTATGAATAAGGTTCCTCTCACCGTGTGCAATAAGCGAACCGTTGATTCGTTGATTAAGGCTGGTGCATTCGATGAGTTCGGGCAAAGTCGGCGTGCATTATCTTCTATCCACGAAGAAGCAGTTGATTCTGCTGCTTCTGTTAAACGTCGTGAAGCAACCGGACAGTTTGACCTTTTCGGTAGCTTAGGGCTTGACGATGAAGGTTTAGGTAACGAGTCTATTCTGCAAATTCCTGATATCCCTGAGTGGGAAAAACGTGATAAATTGAATTTTGAACGTGAGATGTTGGGTCTATATATCTCAGATCATCCGCTCAAAGGTCTAGAAAATCAGCTTGATGCTTTGTCGACTTCGTCAATTTTGTCTCTTTTTGATGAAGAATCATCAGTTCAGGATGGGGCGATGGTCACTATCTCTGGCATGATTACCTCTGTTACTCGACGTATAGCAAAAAAGAGCGGTAACCCGTATGCTCGTGTTGAGTTTGAGGACCGTACTGGATCCATTGAAGTCATGTTCTTTGGGCGCATTTATGAACCGATTGCCCCTATTCTGGCCGATGATCTTATCTGCACCATTAGAGGTCGTTTACAACGTCGAGATGATGGTTCTGTCAGTATTAGTGCTCAAGAAATAAAGGTTCTTGAACTAACTGCCGGTGATGCGACTGGGCCTGTGACGATTTCTATCCCCGAATACAAAGCAACGGAAGAGATGTTGTTAGAGCTTCAGCAGATTCTCAAGAACCATCCTGGGGAAGCTGAAGTACGTATCGCGTTAGGTACCCGTACCGGTAAAACCTTGATGCGTCTTGGCAATCACTTGCGTGTGACTGCTGATTCGTCTTTCTACGGTGACATAAAAGTTCTTTTAGGCCCAACGTGTTTGGAATAAAAGCTACTGTTTGTGCACCGTTCTGATTTTATCTCTCTAACACAGTAGAATGAAACATATGAGCACATCTGCAGAAGACCAAAAATATTTGCCCCCTAAACTTTCTCTTTTAGATGTACGGGGGAAAGATTACAGCTATACGCAGTTGCGTGCTCTCATGCCTCGTCAAAGCTCTGAGTATGTTGGTAATGCTCAACAAACTGTTGAAGAGATTATTTCCGGTGTCAAAAATTCTGGTGCGGATTATATTCGTGAATTAGCGGAACGTTTTGACGGCGTGCACCAGCGTTCTCTTCGCGTGCCTGAATCAGCACTTGAGGATGCCTTGGAAGGTCTCGATTCGAAAGTTCGAGCAGCATTAGAAATTTCTATTGAACGCAACCGTATTTTTGCTCAAGCACAACGTCCTCAAGACACCACGATTGAAGTAGCTCCTGGCGCTCAGCTTACTAATAGGTGGACACCTGTTCGACGTGTTGGTCTATACGTTCCGGGAGGGTTGGCAGTATACCCCTCCTCGGTGATAATGAACGCGGTCCCCGCACAGGCTGCAGGGGTTGAATCTATCGTATTATGCAGTCCTCCACAAAAAGAATTTGATGGATTGCCTCATCCAACCATTTTGGCGGCTGCGGCACTGCTTGGAATCCGTGAGGTATGGGCTATTGGCGGTGCTCAGGCATTAGCTGCCATGGCTTATGGTATAGAAGACATTGACGACGAACTAACCTGTGTCGATACCATTACCGGTCCCGGAAATATTTTTGTTGCTTTAGCTAAGCGTGCCTTACAGGGGGTTGTGGGTGTTGACGGTGAAGCTGGCACCACTGAAATTGCCGTGATTGCAGATGAGTCTGCCCATGCAGAATACGTGGCAGCTGATTTAATCTCACAAGCAGAACATGACCCTAACGCTGGTTCTATCCTGATTACAGAATCCCTAGAATGCGCTGAACAGGTATCTCAAGCTATTGCCCGTCAATCATCAGCCACGAAACACCGAAAACGTGTGAAAACTGCTCTTGAAGGACCCCAATCAGGAATTATTCTGACAGATTCTTTAGAACAGTCCATACGTGTTGCTGATGCTTATGCTGCTGAGCACCTTGAAATTCACACAAAGAATCCCGAAGAGGTTGCTCAACGTGTTCGTAACGCTGGAGCTATCTTTATTGGCCCGTATTCTCCAGTTCCTCTTGGTGATTATGCTGCTGGTTCAAACCACGTACTACCAACCTCTGGTACAGCTTCTTTCGCATCAGGTCTTAACACCTCAACCTTTATGAAGGTTGTCCAGCTTATTGAATATTCTCAACCTGCGTTAGAAGACATTGGCGACCACATCGTGACCTTGGCACAGGAAGAAGACCTCCCTGCACACGGCGAGGCCATTACTATTCGTGCTGTTGATGATTCTTCTGAAGCAAGGAGGTAAAAGCTCTGATGAACTGCCCCTTTTGTCATGAGGAAGGTTCACGCGTAATTGATTCGCGCGTGATTGAAGACGGCAGCGCGATTCGTCGCCGCCGTTTATGCGATAACTGTGGAGACCGTTTCACGACGTATGAAACAACGGGTATATCTGTTGTGAAACGCTCGGGTGTGACAGAACCTTTTAAACGGGAAAAAATTGTGAATGGCTTACGTAAAGCCTGCCAAGGCAGACCTGTGAGCGAAGACGATTTAGCAAAACTTTCACAAGAAGTTGAAGAAAAAATTCGTTCTTTGGGAGATAACCGTGTAAAAGCTCATACTGTCGGATTAGCCATTCTTGAACCGTTATCGCGACTAGACGCTGTTGCTTATCTTCGTTTTGCCAGCGTATATCAGAACTTCGAGAGTCTAGAAGATTTTGAGAAAGCTATCGAAGGACTACGCGATACATATAAGAGTTATTCTGCTGATCTCTCACTCAATGACGAGATACCTCAAAGTGTTGATGGTGAAGGACAAAAAACATCTTCTCACCCTTCAGAAGATATCTTGTCTCAAGGGCAACACGATGAGGGACCAGAACAACCAACTCTTTTATAACGAACACATAAAAAAGAACCTTCTGAGAAAGAAAACGGTCTCCTCAGAAGGTTCTTTTTTTGTCCCAATCAATGAGGGAGCAAACGATGGCCTTTTAGCTCTCTTGTTCAGCTGCTAGTCTTTGGCGCTCGCCTTCAACAAACCCGAAAGCCCATAGTGCGGCTCCTACGATGCCGGCGTTATTCCGTAATGCGGCCATGACCATCGGGATATCAAGATCATCTTCGAAATATGGCATGAATTTTTCAGGATTTTTAGAGATTCCACCACCGATAATAAACAAGTCGGGGGAGAACAACAACGTTAGATGACTGAAATAACGGTGTAACCGTTTACCGTATTTCTTCCATGAGAGGTCATCTCGTTCACGTGCTCGCGCAGAGGCACGAGACTCTGCATTTTCTCCGTCTAATTCTAGGTGACCTAACTCCGTGTTAGGGATGAGCTGTCCATTGAGGATAAGGGCAGAGCCGATACCTGTGCCTAAGGTAATAACAGCGATGAGCCCTTGTTTGTCTCGTCCTTGTCCGTAGTATGCTTCTGCAAGTCCGGCAGCGTCAGCATCATTGAGAGCGTAGACTGTTCGTCCGCCGAGAGCTTCGGACATTAATTGTTCGATGTTAACGCCAATCCATGATTTATCTACATTAGCGGCTGATAACGCAACGCCGTTTTTGACGATAGCTGGAAAATCAACGCCGATAGGAGAATCTTCAGATGGTGCTACAGGCCGTGACTGAAGTTCTTGAACAATGTCAGCAACAACTTGTGCACATGCTGCTGGTGTTGCTGGAGACGGCGTGGGGATACGGAATCGATCTGAAACAAGCTCTCCGGTACGAACATTGACGATACCGCCCTTGATACCGGTTCCACCAATATCAATACCAATGGTGAGATCTTCACATAATACGTGTGTTGTGGCGTTCTCTGAAGTCATAGATTCTCCTGATAGAGGTTGAGGGGAGGCTAAATAGAAGGAAGGGTAAGAATATCTGCACCGTCTTCGGTCACCACGAGAGTATGCTCAAATTGTGCAGAGCGTTGACGGTCTTTCGTGACGACTGTCCAATCGTCTTTCCATAGTTCCCACTCAATTCCGCCGAGAGTGAGCATTGGCTCAATCGTAAAAATCATGCCCACTTCCATGACCGTGTTATACGCTGGTGCAGCATCGTAGTGAGGGATGATGAGTCCTGAATGGAATTCTCGCCCTACACCGTGTCCGGTGAAATCTCGAACGACTCCATACCCAAAACGAGCAGCGTATTTTTCAATTACTCGACCAATAACATTAATTTCTCGCCCAGGTTTTACAGCTTTAATTGCACGGTCAAGAGATTCCTTGGTTCGTTCAACAAGAAGGCGTGATTGCTCATCAACATCACCGATGAGTAATGTCACGTTAGTATCTCCGTGCACACCATTTTTATAGGCTGTGACGTCAAGATTGAGAATATCTCCATCTTCTAAAACAGTGCTATCAGGAATTCCATGGCAAATCACTTCATTGAGCGATGTACACACCGACTTGGGATACCCTCGGTATTCTACGGTTGATGGGTACGCCCCATGATCACAAATGTATTCGTGAACGATGACGTCAAGGACATCAGTTGTGACACCAGGGGCAGCAGCTTTTGCTGCTTCAGCAATAGCGTTTGCTGCAATAGTGCCAGACTCTCGTACTAGTTCAATTTCTTCAGGCGTATACATATTAGAGTCGTAGCCTTCACGAGCTTCGGCTTTTCCCACGTATTCGGGGCGTTCAATATGTGTAGGGACTGGTCTAATAGGTGTGACTACTCCTGGTGTTAAACAGCCGATAGGTGCTTGCCCTGGGGTTGCAGGAAGATTATGTGAAGTGGAAAATTTAGCCATAGATTTATCCTAACTTGTCAAAGAGCGAGGCTCGTTGTTCTACTCTTCTTTCATAGAACGGATATTTTGCCGTATCTTGGCAAATAACGGCAGAAAATATTACTCATGCCAAAAAAATAGAGAATCTATAAGGCATCTTAGAGAACGGTTCTAGAGTAGGCTGTGAGGTATACCTCCATCTTGTGAGAATATCTCACGTCATGATGCTAGAAGTGTCATATATATCATCAGAGAAAGGGACTCCTATGAGTAAAGACTACTTACCCGGACCAGAAGAAAATGAGTACTGGTATAACTTAAAAACACGACAGGTACAACAAGGAAACCTTGGACTAGGCACTGATTTATGGGGACCTTACCCAAGTTATGAGGAAGCCTTACACGCTATGGAAAAAGCAAAACAACGCAACGAAGAATGGGACGAAAACAACGATTCTTGGTAGTACCCTCCAGCTTGAACTTAAAGTGTGAAAGGTATTCTGAGATTCTGCTGAGGTAAATACAGGATGATAGCGGTAGACTTTTATCTATGAGTTCTACACCTGCTTCTGAAGAAAACGCGCCCTATAACGCTCAAAAAACCACGGAATCTTCCACACGAGAAGAACTAACATCTCACCAACCAAGTGTTTTTGACAACGTACGAAAGATTCGTACTGTTCACTTGAACGCGGCAAAAGCAGCTGGCGAAAAATTTGCGATGCTCACTTGCTACGATTACCTGACAGCACAAATTTTTGACGCCGCAGGAATCGAATTGCTCCTTGTCGGAGATTCAGCTTCAAATAATGTCCTCGGATATGAATCTACCTTAGCTATTACTGTTGATGAGATGATTCCACTTGTTGCTGCTGTATCTCGTGGAGCACAGCGTTCAATGGTTGTTGCAGATTTACCTTTCGGCTCATATCAGGCTTCCCCCGCTCAAGCAGTTGAGACAGCAAGCCGGTTCATGAAAGAAGGCGGTGCTCACGCTATTAAAATGGAAGCAAGCTCCGCCTACGCCGAACACGTAAAAGCCGTAACACAAGCGGGGATTCCTGTGATGGCACATATTGGGTTCACCCCACAATCCGAGCATGCCCTTGGTGGTTTCAGAATTCAGGGACGTGGCGAGAGCCGAGAAAAAATTCTTCACGATGCGCTAACCCTCACAGAAGCCGGAGCTTTCTGTCTCCTCATGGAAATGGTGACAGAAGACGTTGCAGAATCTGTGAACAACGCAGTAGGAGATATCCCCACCATCGGTATTGGTGCAGGATCCTCGACAACCGGTCAAGTTCTCGTATGGCAAGATGCTTTTGGGCTACGCCAAGGAAAAATGGCACGCTTTGTCAAACAATACGCACATATTGCTGAAGAACTCACTCATGCCGCAAAAACCTATCGGGAAGAAGTCCGTCAGGGCATCTACCCGGGGCCTGAACATATCTTTAAAAACTCATAGAGATAGACCGTTGATGATATCTCATCAACACCGCTACTGGAGTTTTAAAAAAGAACTCCACTCGTTCTCTGACATGATACGTCTAAAAGCGGAGAAAAAATGAGAGAACTTATACAGTGTAGACAGAAACCTATTACAGTCACCGACGACTAAAAATATTACGAGGAGTACCATGGACCGCCAACAAGAATTTGTTTTGCGCACTATCGAAGAACGCGATGTGCGTTTTGTCCGAATGTGGTTTACCGATGTCGTCGGAACACTCAAGTCAGTTGCCCTCGCACCTGCAGAAGTCGAAAGTGCTTTTGCAGAGGGACTCGGGTTCGACGGCTCATCCATCGAGGGGCTATCCCGTATCTACGAATCAGATATGCTTTTGCAGCCTGACCCCGCAACATTCCAAATTCTTCCCTGGCGTGGTGATGAAGAACCCACCTCCCGTATGTTCTGCGATCTTCTCACACCCGACGGCAAACCCAGCGCAGCAGACACTCGAGGCGTTCTCAAACGTACCCTTGAAAAAGCGGCAAGTATGGGTTTTACCTGCTACACCTCACCAGAAATTGAGTTCTACCTCCTCAAATCCAAAGAGCTAGGACCTAACGGGTTCCCCATCCCTGTAGACTCAGAATCCTACTTTGACCACACACCGGGGGGAGTCGTCCAAGACTTTCGTCGTAGAGCCGTGACCATGCTTGAAGAAGTCGGAATCTCCGTCGAATTCTCTCACCACGAAGCTGGTCCCGGACAGAACGAAATTGACCTCCGCCATGCGGATGCACTGCAAACTGCAGATAATATTATGAGCTTCCGCACCGTCATCAAAGAAGTTGCACTCGCCCAGAATATCTACGCAACATTTATGCCTAAACCTTTCACCGAACACCCCGGGTCAGGCATGCACACACACTTTTCTCTCTTTGAAGGCGATACCAACGCCTTCTTCGAAGCTGGAGCAGAATACCAACTTTCACGTACTGCACGGCACTTTATCGCTGGTATCCTCAAACACGCACCAGAGTTTACATCTGTCACAAACCAGTTCGTGAACTCTTATAAACGACTCTGGGGCGGGGGAGAAGCACCCAGCTACGTATCGTGGGGACACAACAACCGCTCTGCACTCGTGCGTGTGCCACTCTATAAACCTAATAAGATGCAATCAGCGCGCATCGAATACCGTGGTATTGACTCCGCTGTGAACCCTTACCTTGCATATGCTGTTATCCTCGGCGCAGGCCTTAAAGGTATTGAAGGCGAATACGAACTTGGGCCAGCAGTAGTAGAAGACCTACAAGCCATGAGTTCTGCAGAACGTCGTGCAATGGGATACCACGCATTACCGTTCTCCCTACATGATGCCATCCATAAAACAGAAGAATCTGAATTTATGGCAGAAATACTAGGAGAACAGGTCTTTGAACAATTTCTTCGCAATAAGCGCACCGACTGGGAAGCATACCGCGCTGAGGTAACCCCATACGAACTTAAAAACAATCTAGGAATCCTCTAAAAAATAGGGTAGAACCAGCATCCAACGTCTCATGCTAGTTCTACCCTATTCTTCTACTACTATGAGCAAGCACCGGCACCCCTTCAACTATGGGCAGGGAAAGGACACACCGTGCCACCTACACAACCGGCAACAGGAACGCTGAGTATTGAAGAACTCGAACGTCGCGCACAACTAAGCCAAATGGTCGCTATCGGATTCTTTGACGCACAAAAAAGTCTGCGCTGGCTTGACGCCCCCGAGCTTAAGAAGATTGACCGAGAAAAACTCTTTGAGGGACTGCGCTATAGTCCATCACCAGATAGCGCACTCATAAGTCTCGTGCGCCTACTAGAAAAAGCGCCACAACTAGAAAAAACCCTCAACGCAGAACAAACTCCTCTCGCAATATATCGCTTGCTTGGAGCATCTGAAGCTCTCGGAGATTTTTTGCTCCGGCACCCAGAACATCTTGACGTCTTAACCTCCCCTCAAGAACATTTACTTGAAGAACCCTGCCCGCCCACACTATTACCAGAGAAAGACCACGAACACCTCTGCCCACAAGCACCATTAGACACCCAATACCGCCGTTCTCTTCTCAAAGCTCTTGGCGCCAACCCCGAAGACGAAAACCCTACGGCTCAAAGCTACGACAAAAACGCGTATATTACACTTCGTACGCTCTACCGTCGTTACCTCTGCGAAATTGCTGTCTGCGACCTCGCCGCAGACAACCCTCAAAAAATTATGCCTCTGGTGAGTCGAAAACTCGCTGACCTCGCGTCTGCTGCCTTAGACGGAGCACTCGCTATTGCCCGTGCAGAAGCTAACACAAAGTGGGGGGAAAACAATACACAACAAGTACAACTATCTATTATTGGTATGGGAAAATGCGGAGCCCGAGAACTCAACTACATCTCTGACGTCGACGTTATGTATGTTGTCGATACTAAGACCCTACCTGAATCAGAAACACCACTAACCGATGAACAAGTCTCACGTATCGCCTCAGAAATCGTTCAGACTATCTCAAAAGTTATTATGTCCCCAGCCAGTGAACCTGCACTCTGGGAACTTGACCCAAACCTTAGACCTGAAGGGAAAGACGGCGCCCTCGTAAGAACCATCGATTCCTATACCTCCTATTATCAACGATGGGCAGAAAACTGGGAATTTCAAGCACTTCTTAAAGCACGCCCCATCGCAGGTAACGCAGACCTCGGCTACCGATGGATGCAAAAAATTACCGGATTCATCTGGGAATCCTCAAATAGAGAAGGCTTCGTCTCCTCCGTACAAAAAATGCGCGCTCGCGTGACCGAAAATATCCCTGCACAGCATCGGGAACGCCAACTTAAACTTGGGCCTGGCGGACTACGAGACATTGAGTTTACCGTACAACTTTTGCAACTGGTCCACGGGCGTTTTACCCCCTCCGTGAGAACTCAAGCCACTACAGACTCCCTGCAAGCGTTAAGTAAAGCAAGTTTTATCGGGCGTGCTGACGCACAGAGTTTTGAAGAACACTATCAGAAGATTCGTCTGATGGAGCACCGTCTGCAACTTCGGTACATGCGGCGGACGCACCTCATGCCCGAAAAAGATGAAGATATTAGGGTGCTGGCACGCGCTATTACTTCTCCTGAACATATCGGTGAACAGACCGCACAAGGACTCATCAAAGACTGGACAAAAACTAAACGTGCCATTCGTTCTTTGCATGAGCGTCTTTTCTTCCGCCCTCTTCTGGCGGCTGTCTCGCATTTATCTCAAAGTGAAGTTGCGTTAACACCTGAAGAAGCTCAGGCTCGTCTAGGAGCTTTAGGCTATAAAGATACACGAACAGCGATGCGACATATCCAAGCCCTCACCCAAGGTATTAAACGTAGCGCTGAGATACAACGTACACTCATGCCAGTGCTTTTAGGATGGTTCGCGCAAGGTGTAGACCCAGACGCCGGATTATTAGGTTTTCGTCGACTATCAGAGTCCTTAGGTACAACACCATGGTATCTGAGGATGCTCAGAGACTCTCCTGCAGCGGCTGAACGAGTCTGCCAGATTCTCTCGAGTTCCCGTTTCATCACGGACCTTCTTGAAGACGCACCAGAATCTATCGCATGGTTAGACCATCAAGAAGATTTACTTCCGTGTAGTGTTGAGGCGTTACAAGAAGTCTTGCACAATAGTCTGATACGACATGAAGATACCGCCGATGCAATCCGAAGTGTGAGGATGATTCGTCGCCGTGAAATTCTTCGTATTGCTATGGGTGAAGCCATCAATTTCTTGAGCCTCGAACAAACCATGCAGGCTCTAACGACTATCGACCAAGTTACGGTTGAAGCGGCACTGAACATTGTTCTTCGCGAACGTTACACTCGTACTCAACAAGAACCGAAAACTCAAGTGTGCATCATTGCGATGGGACGACACGGCGGATTTGAGATTGGCTACGGATCAGATGTGGATGTGATGTACGTACATGAGCCGTGTGAGGGGATTGATGAAAGTGTTGCTGCCTCTGAAGCAACAGAGATTATTCATCGAATGGTACAGATCCTCAAACAGCCGTGTACGCCACCTTTGAGAGCGGAAAAGATTCTTGATATTGATGCAAACCTCCGTCCTGAAGGAAAATCTGGGCCGATGGTTCGCTCATTGGCATCGTTTAGAGAATACTACGAGCGTTGGGCTGATACATGGGAGTATCAGGCGTTGCTTCGTGCTCGTCCCTTTGCTGGGTCTAAAGCACTCGGAGAAAAGTTTATGAACTTGATTGCACCGTATCGTTATCCTGCCACGATTACCATGCAGCAGGTGATGGATATTCGGCGCGTTAAAGCCCGCGTTGAGAACGAGAGGATGCCACAAGGTGCTGATAGAAACCGGCAACTTAAATTAGGCCGCGGTAGCTTATCTGACGTGGAGTGGCTGATTCAGATGATTCAGCTTTGCTGCGCCTCTAAAATCCCCACTCTTCAAGTGACCAGTACTCTACAAGCCTTAGAACAGGCGAAAATAGCTGGATTATTGAAAGAATCTGATGCGAGGATTCTTAGCCGAGCATGGAAACTAGCAACGAAAATTCGAGGATGCCAGATGCTCAGAACAGGACGTCCTTCTGACGTTTTGACGAGTACACGTATTGACCTTGAAGCGATTGCGAGATGGTGCGCCTACCCTTCAGGTCATACACGTGAACTTGAAGAAGATTATCTGCGAGCAACTAGGCAAGCCCGACAAGTTTTTGAACGCCTTTTCTTTGACACTGATTTTCGCCAGTTGTAGATGACTCTCATATTTTATGAGCTGTGCTTTTCTGCCTTCGAGATTTGCTCTGCAAGGTCTTCTGGAGAGAGATTCGCTTGAGAAAATTCTGGGGTGAGTGGTAACTGTAGCTTGAGAGAGGTTCCCGGGCATATCTCAACGTGGGCTTCTTTGAGCTTAAAATCGACAACGTGCCCACCTGCCTGATAGGTGTTATCGATGAAGTGTGCGTGGCATCCTGGAACCCCAATGCCTTGTTCATAGATAGGCGTCCTAAAACCGACAATGGTTCCTTCACAATGATCAAATTGGACGATATCTTCGTTCTCTGTGGCGTCTACCATCTTAGGGTACGGTTTGGATTGTTTGATGACGGTTCTGGTGCGAACCCATTCAAAAGAGCCAACAATTTTGATGGCATACATGTAGTTTTGTGAGACCGTGAAATCATCGAGCACTTGAGCGGCTGAACGTCGAAGAATGTTCTGTGGAAGCTCGCGCTTAATAACGGGTTTGAAATGAGTAACGACCGCAAAAGGGGTCTTTTGATGCATATGCGCAGGGCTGATAGACCCATCATGCCGCATTTGGTAGCATTTTCCGTCCAGAATGATCATTTCGCCGTCAAGCCCGTTAAACGTTCCGACACCGAAGTCTCCGTGCGTGAGAAGTTCTTCGATGTTCATCTCTCCCTCATAGACTCCATCGAGTAATTGCGCCATGAGCCCTGTTTGAAAAACTTCGTGGGGACGTAACAACACTTGAGATGAGGTGAAATCTGAGATTTGTTCCATAGTTTGATTCAACTCTCTAGACAATAGGGGACAGCTGAGACGGAATATTCTTCTCTACTATTCTAAAGCACTTATATACGTGATGAGCGCTGTACTTAAGCTACGAGAAAGGTCCTCCTCGAGAAGAACGAGGAGGACCTTTCGTGATATTCACCCTACAAGGAAATTAGACACCGTAGTACATGGCGAATTCAAGCGGGTGAGGAACAAGAGAAAGAGGCTCAAGTTCTTGGGTGCGCTTGTAATCAATCCACGCGTTGATGAGGTCTTCGGTGAAGACGTCACCTTGAAGTAGGAACTCATGGTCTGCTTCAAGCGCTTCAAGCGCTTCAGCAAGGCTTGCAGGAGCCTTCTTAATATCTTTGGCTTCTTCTGCCGGTAGTTCGTAGAGGTCTTTATCTACTGGAGCAGGTGGCTCAATACGGTTGCGAATACCGTCTAGACCTGCCATGAGCTGAGCAGCAAAAGCAAAGTATGGGTTGCAGGAGGGGTCTGGAGCACGGAACTCGAGACGTTTCGCCTTAGGGTTAGTGCCGGTGATAGGGATACGAATACCAGCGGAACGGTTACCCTGCGAATACACCATGTTAACAGGTGCTTCATAGCCGGGAACTAGGCGCTTATAGGAGTTGACCGTGGGGTTGGTGAATGCAAGAACTGCTGAGGAATGCTCAATCAGACCGCCAATATACCAGCGTGCAGTATCAGAGAGGTTTGCATAACCGCGCTCGTCGTAGAAGAGAGGTTCCCCATTGTTCCATAGTGACTGGTGGCAGTGCATACCAGAACCGTTATCACCAAAAATGGGTTTAGGCATGAAGGTGACAGACTTGCCGTATGCATCTGCGGTGTTTTTGACGACATATTTGAATTTTAGAAGGTCGTCTGCTGCTTGGGTGAGGGTGGAGAACTTGTAGTTAATTTCTGCCTGACCTGGGCCTCCAACCTCGTGGTGAGAGCGTTCTACCTCGAGCCCGACCTCGTCGAGTGCTACACAAATGGAGTCTCGCAAATCTGCTTGTTTATCAACGGGAGAAACAGGGAAATATCCACCTTTGGTGGGGGTTTTATTACCAAGGTTTCCGCCTTCTTCAACACGTCCAGTGTTCCACTGCGCTTCGTCAGAATCAACAGCATAGAAGGAACCTTGGGGCTGGACGTCGTATCGTACGTCTTCAAAGACGAAAAATTCTGCTTCAGATGCGAAGAATGCTGTATCCGCAATACCTGTAGATTTGAGGTATTCTTCAGCGCGTTCGGCAACACCACGAGGGTCACGGTGGTAAGGCTCTCCGGTGCGTGGATTAACGATGGAGCAGGTGATGACCAGAGTCTTTTCGACACGGAAAGGATCTACATACGCAGAATTGACGTCGGGGATAAGTTGCATATCAGATTCTGCGATGCCTTGGAACCCTCGAATGGATGATCCGTCAAAAAGCTGCCCATTGACGAAGAAATCATCGTCGATAGATTTAGCAGGAAGGTTGAAGTGCTGTTGTACGCCGGGCATATCGCAGAAGCGGATGTCGACGAATACGACTTCTTCATCCTTAATGAAATCTAGAACTTCTTGTGCGCTGGTAAACATGGTCGGTTGTTCTCCTTAGATGAGTTTTGAGGCGACCGTAAAAATTTAGGTAATCCCCTGTGGTTGTTGTTAACCATATTCTGGTATTTTTGCTCAAACGTATCTTTTATGTTTCGTGTTCGTAACATGAATGAGAGATGTAAGTCACCTCTAGGGTGTTCCTCTGACCATATGAGAAAAGTTAGATACTCTTAAACCGTGATGAAACGCGAAGATTTAGGGTCCTGGCTCAACGGCCCACCTACAGACCAAAAATACCCAGGCGAATACATGGGAAGACCTCAACAAGGTCCTGGTTCTATCGCCCGTTTTGGGCGAAGAATTATTGCTTTTTGTATCGACTGGTATCTTTGGTGGGCAGTACTGTATTTTTTGAACGTTCCACACTTACAAATATTCTTACTTCTTGTTGTTTGGGCGTATCAAAGCATCACCATTGGCTTATACGGGCATACTTTAGGGCATTTCTTGTGTGGGATGCAGGTCCAAACTCTTGATGGGCGTCCTGTCGGAGTGAAGAACGCTATCTTACGTTCAACTTTGGTAATGCTTGTTCTCCCCGTTTTTATGATGGATGCAGATACACGGGGAGTACATGACAGAATTCGCAATATGATTCTTGTACGTATCCGTTGATATATGGCAAAGATAAAAATAAGGGTGGTTGGTGACGCGTATACATCACCAACCACCCTTATTTATAAATACTTTTTATCGTCCGCGCATAGCCTGACGGTCAGGTCGCATACGACTTGGATCAATGCCTTTAGGAATAGGTAGCATATTATTTTGCAACGATGACAATCGGTTATTGATAGCGTGAACTTCTTGCTGAGTGAGTTGCTTAGGAAGTTTCTTCATCTGAGGAACAATTTTCTTCAGAGGAGTCTGCCCTTCACCATTGCCAGAATGAATAACATGAACTGGAACATTAGGAATTACTCGTTTAAGACGTTTCTTTTCCTGATTAACCAGTGAAGATACACGGGCAGGCGTACCTTCGGTAACCAAAACAATACCGGGACGACCAAGTGCGCGGAAGACAACATCTTGAGTTCGAGGATTAATAGCTACCGGTTGCTGTTCTACAATCCATCCTCGACGTAGAGAATTCAACGCTGCACCAGATGCGCCGGTCTGACCTTCAATCTGACCGAAAGCAGCTTTTTCTGCTTTTCGGGAAAGAATCATAACAGCAACAAGAAGAGCAAAAGGAACGCCGATAATAGTCCACGTAATCCAGTTCTTGAGCAGGATACCGAGGAGGACAAAGGCAATAAGAACAGCTGCTGCCCAGAAGAAAAGAATCCAACCAATACGAGGCTCAGATGTGCGAGTCATAGCATAGACTTGCTTCATCTGAGCAAACATGCCAGGACCTTTATTCTTTTTCTTTTTGTCTTGTTGTGCGCGCTTTTCGTCGCGTGATGAAGTCACTGTGCGTCCTTCGCTTAAGGTGTTGTGCTGGGGCACCCAACCACGCAGGCTGAGAGCGTACAAATATTTATTCTATATGACGTATCGGCTGAGACGATGTTGGGAGGAGAAAATATCCGTTACAGAGCAAAAGTCGCAGCCAAAATACGTGTTTCTCGGGCCTAATATCCTGCAGCAACTAAAGCGGAAGCTTCTTGCATTGCTCCGCCGTCATCGTCAATATGAGCAAGTTCGGGTGGAATAGGGTAACCGTTATGCTTCATAGCGCGTGCCCAGAGGCGTCCTGCACGGTAGGAGGAGCGGACCATTGGGCCTGCCATAACTCCAGCAAAACCGATTTCTTCTGCCATAGCAGAATATTTAAGGAATTCTTGGGGTTTAACCCAACGATCAATGGGATGGAAGAGCGGACCCGGCCGCAGGTATTGCGTCAAAGTGATGGTGTCACAACCGTAATCGTAGAGGTCGCAAAGGGCCTCGTAAATTTCTTCTTCGGTTTCGCCCATTCCAAGAATTAGATTCGATTTGGTGATGAGACCAGCTTCTTTACCCTGTTGGATGACTTCAAGAGAGCGTTCGTAACGGAATGCTGGGCGAATCTTACGGAAAATTCGTGGAACAGTTTCGAGATTGTGCGCGAACACTTCTGGTTTAGCGTCAATAACTTGCTGTACGTCTTCTGGTGTGCCTTTGAAATCGGGGATAAGGATTTCGACGCCTGTTCCAGGCGATACTTTATGAATCTGGCGGATGGTTTCTGCATAGAGCCATGCACCACCATCGGGTAAGTCGTCTCGTGCAACACCAGTAACGGTGGTGTAACGTAGCCCCATTTTTTTAACGGATAGCGCAACTTTAATTGGTTCAGTACGGTCTAGAGCTACAGGTTTTCCGGTTGCAATTTGGCAGAAATCGCAGCGACGAGTGCATTCTGAACCGCCGATGAGGTACGTTGCTTCACGGTCTTCCCAACATTCGTAGATATTGGGGCAGCCGGCTTCCTCGCAGACTGTATGTAGCCCAGAGCCACGAGCGAGGTTAATCATGTCTTTGTAGGCAGGACCGACTTTGGCTTTAGTTTTAATCCAGTGAGGCTTTTTCTCGATGGGGACTTCAGCGTTACGTGCTTCCACACGCAATAGCTTGCGTCCTTCGGTAGCTACGCTCATCTTTAGTGCTCCTTTTTCTTCCAATGACCTGATGAAATTCTAATGCTATACGGGCCATTCATTAATAATTTATTGCGTGTGTGATGCAATGAAGTCTGTGATGTTTATTGTGCTCGCGGTTCAAAAGACTCGGCTAGTTGGTCGCTGTACCTTAAAAGCTCAGCTTCGAGAGAATCTAATAATTCTTCAGGGGTGAAGCGTCTGCCGAGTTGTTCGCTAATGCTGGTAACACCAGCATCGCTAATTCCACAGGGAATAAATTGGCTAAATGGTGTTAAATCATTGCAACAATTAATGGCAAAACCGTGCATCGTAGTATTTTTAGCAACACGTATACCAATAGCAGCAATTTTGCGGTCTGGAGTATTGCCTTCTCCGAGAATCCACACCCCAGAGCGTCCTTGGACTCTATGTCCTTGTATCCCTAGTTGTGCAAGAACATTAATCATGATGTCTTCACAGATACGAACATAACGTACAACATCAAGGGGCTCCGGCAAACGAACAATAGGGTAGCCGACTAGTTGCCCAGGCCCGTGCCATGTAAGTTTTCCGCCTCTATCAATTGGAACTACGGGTGTACTGGTATCTGAGGGGTATTCATGTGCTTCAGTGCGTTTGCCAGCTGTAATAACAGCTTGATGTTCTAACAACAACACCGTATTTTGCTGTTCATAAGCGGAGACTTTATCGTGAATGCGCTGTTGTAAAGAAAGCGCTTTGACATAGTCTACGTAATCGGGGGCAAAACCAACCCGCTTAATCTCTAAGCTCATATCTTCTACAGTATCCTTGTTTTTCTCTGTTCGGAAATTCCTCAAACGTGAGATTCGTCCGAGACGGAACAAAGGGCATCCTAAGTTTTTCAAGGAACATGACAGAAATATTTCTTAGCTAACCTATTTATCCACATCTATATGACTAGGTGAAATGCTGTTGTGTGGATATCTTCTCTCATAAGAGTTCTCCCTAAGATATACCAGAACTATGAGTAACCAGCCAACGAACTATCCTCATACCATTCCCCTCGACCAATATGCTACGTTTCGATATTCTCTAGGCTCAACGCAACAGCGAAGCCTATGGGCGGTGAGTTACCTTCCCGAAGAACAGAACAACCCCTTATCAATTCCCGAAGGAAACTACACGCTCGAAGAGATACGAGATATTCCGCCAGAAGAAATGCGACCGGCAGAGAGACTATGCTCTCTACCAACCCATGAAGACATCGCAACTGTTTTCGCTATATCCTCCACTGGCGATAAAGAATATATTTGGTATGAACAAACTGATGCTGGAACTTTAGAGAACCTCCTCCTTGTGCGGAATAAAATTACCCCAGAAGAAGTGACAGGCATGGTTGAACAGCTCTGTCGTGGTCTGCGCTGGCTACACGAACAGCAAATGGCATATCATGCGCTGAACCCTCGAAATATTGGTTTTACCGGCGAAGGAAAATTGAAACTATATGCTCCAGAAAGAGAACTCCGCGGAGCAAACAGAACCGTCATCGACGAATATATTCGTCAGGACGAATCAGCCTTTGCCTCTATTATTTGGCGCTGTTTAACTGGTGAAGAACCTGCCACTACACATGAACGGACCCCTTTACATTTTCTGTACCCAACAATGAATACAGAATTAATGCAGCATCTGGAAGCAGCCATCGATAAAACCGAACAGATGCCTCATATGCACGAAATTTACCGTCTATTAGCTCATGAGTTCGTTCCTCGCCCGGTAAACCTTTGTGCCAGTGCCCATCCACAAACACATGGAACTCTACCTGCAGAAGAGCCCTGGCGAACGTCTTCTCCTGAACAGAAGAGTGGCTATCAACGATTCTTTGAACGAGGCTCTATCGAACTATCTTCCTCGGTTGACCTTAACCATGATGCATCACCTTATGGAATCAAAAAAGCTGTCGCTGATGTGATAGCGAAAATCTCTCAGTCGTTTTCACGAGGCAAGATCTTATGGGGGATAGGAGGGATTATCTGCTGTACTGTAGCCATGATACTGACATATGGAGTCACAGAATCATCTCACTCACCCTTGGCAGAACTTCGCCACGAAAATATTCATGAAAGTTCTTCTGCAAAGAGCGGCATGACACCAGCACCATCACACGGTAGCTTTGCCCGTGCCGAAGACGAGGAACGTTCTGCTATCGAAGATGAACCTACGTTAGAAGGAGAAGACCTTGTTGAGCTATTAGGAACGTTATTGCATAAACGTCAGGAATCCTTCTCTCAACAGAACCCTCAGATACAAACTTATGCCATCGAGAACTCTCCACAATACCTAGCTGATATGGACTTACATAAACGCGACACTCAGAAAGAACTTGGACGTCAAGAAGTAAAAATAGCTCATATACAGAAGGTAGATAACAGCCCAAAACGTATAGATGTCCAAGCTGATGTTATCTCTCCGTCTCAAAGTGCAGAACTTTTAACAGAAGAAGAAAAACAACGTTACGGAATTAAAAATATGGGAGAAAACGTTCAGCAAACAGTACGTTTTACGCTTCTGCCTGACGAGACAACCTGGAAAATCTATGAGGCTGTTCCTGTGAATGAAGAATAAAGAACATACAATGCGTATCGAAAACGCGGTGCAAGTATCGAAAGTTTAATCGATACCCACACCGCGTTATGTAATCCTGTGTGTAGAAAAATCTTTTAGTGCCAGAGCGTTGCTAGAGCAATATTAATTAAAGCAAGTCCGCCAACAGCATGTGCTAAGGGGATATTGCGTGCTTTCTCAAGAGTACCTGCAGCTTGTGCCATTTTGTATTGACGTTGACCAACAAACGCCGCTACGCAGATAACGATTGCCAAGAGAATCTTGATACCAATTTTCATGTGGTTTAGCTCTGCATGTTGAGATATCTGAATGAAATACAGGGCAAAGCCTGTAGCTAGCTGCAAAAGTGATGCATAAAATTGTCCGGGAAGAACGATAGCTTGTTTGAAGTATGCTACCCAGATTCCGAAGACTAATGCTGCTCCGACGATATGTAAGAAAACTAAGAATGCAATAACCGTGCTCATGTCTCTAGTCTACGGAACAAACAAATATTTTGCAGACACATTGACACTAAAACTCTGTTCAGTGCTCAAAAACACGCACTCAAACAAGAGTGGGTGTAAGCCGCATTATATATGCGACTTACACCCACCCTGTTCTAGCTACAGACTTATACCTAGAAAACTATCACTAGTTTTTAGAGACCAACCTCAGCCTCAAATGCAGCGCCTTCAAGGCGAGTCTGCAAGAAGTGAAGGAAACGACCAGCGTCTGCACCGTCAATAACACGGTGATCGTAGGTCAAAGAGAGGTATGCCATGCTACGGATAGCGATAACATCGTTGCCTTCTGCATCCTGAATAACTGCAGGACGCTTAACCGTTGCACCAATACCCAAAATAGCCACGTTAGGCTGGTTGATAATAGGAGTGAAGAATACGCCACCGGTATTACCAATATTAGAAATGGTGAAAGTAGAACCGGATAGCTCTTCTGGGTTAATCTGACCGGTACGTGCGCGAGAAGCAACATCACCAATCTTCTTAGCCAAGCCAGCTACGTTCAAGTTTCCAGCATCCTGAATAACAGGAACGAGTAGACCCTTAGGAGTATCTGCTGCAATACCAATGTTCTCAGTATTGTGGTAGGTGATTTCCTTAAGATCTTCAGACATAGAAGCGTTGAATTGAGGGAACTGCTGAAGAGCCTCAGTAACTGCCTTAGTGAAGAATGGCAAGAAGGTGAGCTTAGCTCCCTCACGTGCAGCAAAACCATCTTTCGCTTTGTTGCGAAGAGCAACAAGGCGAGTCAAATCAACTTCAGCAACCTGAGTAAGCTGAGCAGAAGTTGCCAAAGACTCCACCATACGCTTTGCAATGGTCTGGCGAATACGAGGAGCCTTTTCAGTTGTACCGCGCTTTGAAGATACCTTAGGTGCAGCCGGAGCAGCCTTCTGCTCAGCAGCTGCTGCAACAGGTGCAGCCGCAGCTACAGCTGGGGCGGTAGCAACAGGTGCGGCAGGAGCAGCAGACTTCTTAGCCTCTACAGCTGCTTGAATATCCTGCTTGCGGATACGTCCACCAACGCCTGTTCCCTTAATCGTTGAAAGGTCAATGCCTTCTTGCTTTGCCAACTTGCGGACAAGAGGAGTGACGTATACTTCGCCCTGTGCAGCAGGAGCCTCTTCAGTAACAGGAGTTGCAGGAGCTACTGTCTCAGCAGCAGGTGTAGCTGCAACAGCTGGAGCCTGTTCTGCAGGTGCGGAAGGTGTAGCAGGTGCAGCAGCAGAAGCGCTACCGATAACAGCAAGAACCTGGCCAACTTCAGCTTCTTCATCTTCTTGAACACGAATCTCTAGGAGAGTACCTGCAGCAGGAGAAGGAACCTCAGTGTCAACCTTGTCGGTGGAAACTTCCAAGAGTGGTTCATCAACCTCAACGGTTTCGCCGACTTCTTTGAGCCAACGAGTGACCGTACCAGAAGAAACAGACTCACCCAGTGCCGGAAGAACAACTTCTTGTCCTTCTGCAGAACCGGCAGCTGGCGCCTGCTCAGCAGGTGCAGCAGGAGCCTCTTGCTGAGAAGCAGCTGGAGCTGATTCCTCCGCAGCAGCTGCAGGCGCAGCAGGAGCTGCAGCGCCAGAACCATCGCCAATCACGATGAGAGGAGCGCCAACCTCAACGTCAGCATCTTCTTCAACAAGAATCTGCTCTACAACACCAGCTACGGGTGAAGGAACCTCAGTATCAACCTTGTCGGTAGAAACTTCAAGAAGGGGATCATCAACGGCTACGGTATCGCCAACTTCAACGAGCCAGCGGGTAACGGTACCCTCGGTTACGGATTCGCCCAATGCGGGCAGTTCTACTGTGTGGGACATATCTTCCCGTTCTCCTTGTGAATTCGGAAATTATAAAAAGTGGAGGTGAAGGCGTAACAACCTCAGCTGATACGCCAACACAAAATACTGAGAAGTATTAGCCGTGTAGGGGAGCACCAGCAAGTGCCATAGCAGCTTCGCCAAGAGACTCGTTCTGAGTTGGGTGCGCATGGATGAACTGTGCTACATCCTCAGGGAAAGCTTCCCAAACAACCCACATCTGAGCCTCGCCAATCTGCTCGCCCATACGCTTACCAATAGCATGGACACCGACAATGGGGCCATCTTTCTGACGAACAACCTTAACAATACCGCCAGTGCCCAAAATTGCAGACTTACCGTTACCAGCCAAATTGTATTCAGTGGTTTCGATGTTTTCTGCACCGAATTTCTCTTCAGCCTTAGGCTGAGAATAACCCACAGAAGCAATCTCAGGTTCGCAGAAAGTAACTTTAGGAATATTGACGTCCTCAACAATTTGAGGGTTCAAACCAGCAATCTCTTCTGCAACAAAGCGGCCCTGCTGGTAGCCACGGTGTGCCAACTGAACACCAGGAACAATATCGCCAATAGCATAGATATTACCAACACCGGTATGTAGACGCTCGTTGGTAATTACGAAACCGCGATCCATCGTAAGACCCTGCTCTTCGTAACCGAAACCAGCAGTATTGGGGCCACGACCAACAGCAACAAGAACGATATCTGCTTCAAAAACTTTGCCGTCAGCTAATGTGACTTTAGCGCCGTTAGCGTCCTGTTCAACCTTCTCAAAAAGAGTTCCGGTATTGAACTTAATACCACGCTTTTTGAATTCACGTTCTAGAACTTTAATGATGGAAGGATCTTCGTTGGGGACGAGGTGAGGTAGACCCTCAACGATAGTAACCTCAACACCCATTGAGTTCCACATAGACGCAAACTCAGAACCAATGACACCGCCACCAAGAACGATAGCGCTCTTGGGCAGATAATCCATCTGAAGTGCTTCGGTAGAAGTAAGAACACGGTCACGAATCTCTAGACCAAAAGT
This sequence comes from Rothia sp. P6271, assembly GCF_048512995.1. Classification (NCBI taxonomy): domain Bacteria; kingdom Bacillati; phylum Actinomycetota; class Actinomycetes; order Micrococcales; family Micrococcaceae; genus Rothia; species Rothia sp. P6271. The sequence continues at coordinate 98,454 of NZ_JBLXXV010000003.1, forward strand.
TTTGGATACAGAACCAGAAGCCAAGATGATGTGCTTGCCCTTATAAGCAGTTCCATCAACAGTAATGGTATCGGTAGCGGTCAGCTTACCTTCACCAGAAATAACGGTGACTTTTTTCATCTTCAAAAGACCAGAAAGTCCCTTGAACTTTCCTGCAATGATGCCGTCTTTGTAATCGCGAACTTTACCCATATCAATGGATTCCACAGTGGCATTAACGCCATACTTGGACGCTTCACGAGATTCCTCAGCCAATTCTGCCGCGTGCAAATACGCTTTGGTCGGAATACAACCGGTGTGAAGACAGGTGCCACCGAGCTTTTCTTTCTCGATAAGACCGACGGTGAATCCTAGCTGAACTGCACGAAGAGCTGCTGAATAACCAGCGCTTCCGCCGCCGAGGATGAGAATATCAAATTCTTGAGCTGTTGCCGTATCGGGCACTTTTGCGCTCCCTTGCGTAGATTGGAATAAATCCATTTTGCTTAAGGTTTCGGTTCATTGACCTAAAACACTGCTCTCTAACAATGATTGTAGAAAGAGCGCAGATAGCCTATGAACTCTCCTCTCTACCGTACCGCAACTCAGATGTGTGGAGTGTACAAAGGTGAAAGTGTTACAGATGTTTTAGGAAGAACACATCACACTAGGGTAGAGGTCACGTTTAAAACCGCACCCAAAGAACTCCATGTATTAACAAAGTCGGGCTTTCTGCTTCTGCAGAAAGCCCGACCCTCGCCTTTGACTATAATCTCACCCTTAAGAAGCTAGAGACTCCACAAAAGTCAAAAGCGTTGCCACTGACATGCCAGTGCCTTCTTTCGGGGTAAACCCATAAGGTGATTCCTCGTTAAAAGATGGACCAGCAATATCTAGGTGCGCCCAAGGAATCTGATGTTCATCGGTAGAACCGACAAACTCTTTGAGGAATAATCCAGCGCTTAGCATTCCGCCATAACGTCCACCGATATTTTTCAAATCAGCAACGGGGGAGTCCAAGCTTGCCCGAAGATGCTCTGGCAAGGGCATGGGCCAGAACGTCTCGCCTGCCTCACGTGAAGCCTTAACAATATCTTCACGTACTTTTTCATCACCCATAACCGCAGCATAACGGGCACCTAACGCAACCAGCTGAGCTCCAGTTAGTGTTGCAACATCAATAAGAACATCAGGCGCTGATTCGGAAGCGTAGGCTAGACCGTCAGCCATCACAAGGCGACCCTCTGCGTCAGTGTTGAGAACTTCAACAGTTTGTCCATCGCGCATCGTTAAAACATCTTCAGGGCGGATGGCTGTACCACCTGGCATATTTTCTGCCAAGCACAAGATTGCTGTGACAGCAACCGGCAACTCAAGCTCGGCAGCAGCTGCAACAACGTTCAAAACTGTTGCTGCGCCAGCCATATCGCTTTTCATGGTCATCATCGCGTTGCCTGGTTTAATGGAGTTGCCGCCAGAATCAAAAGTAATACCCTTACCAACTAGCGCAACATGTTTTTGGGCGCCTTCGGGAGTGTATTTGACCTCCACCATACGTGGTGGACGAGCAGAACCTTGTCCGACACCGGCGATACCACCAAAACCGCCGTCTTTGAGCTCTTGCTCATCAAAGACTTTAACCGTTACATTTTTGAGATCGCCAACACGCTCTGAAGCTTTCTGTGCAAAAGTTTCAGGGTAAAGGGAAGACGGCGGAGTGTTGACCAAACGACGAGTTGAATCTACTGCCTGACCTAGAATCAAAGCACGAGTAAGGACGTCAGAAGCTGCATCAGATTCCACATCAGTCACAATGGTGATGTTCTCAACTGCAGTTTTAACAGATTCTGCAGTGCGAACCCGTAACTGCGGGTCGCTGAAAGCGCCTAATGCTGCGCCCTCAGCAATTGCAGCGACTTCAGCAACGTTTTGTGCTGGTAGAGCAAGCGCAACATCTGAGAACCCTGCAAGCTGACGGATAGCAGAACCCGTAGCGTATCGTAATGCGTCAGCATGTGCTTGGGCGTCGTCCTTACGTGCTCCTAAACCAATCAGGGCAAGGACATCAGCGTTGGTTTCATCAATACCGGGTAAACGGTGTAGCTGATCTGGTGCACCGGTTACTCCCAAGTCTTCAAGAATTGCCTCAAGGCCTTGTGCCGTTTCTTCGCTTAACGGTCCACGTTCAAGAACTGGACCTTCTGTAGAAGAATAAACTCCTAGGACAAGAACCTGAGCCTCAATAGCTTCAAGGTCGGGGGATGCCACTGAAAAAGTAAGATCGGATGAATCAGACATTATTCTCCTCATCAAGATAGATGGTAGTTTAGGGACTCTTAGACATCTATAAAATATACGATGCGCCTACCGTGTATAGAGACGTAATCAAAGGCGAGATATATAAGAGCTGTATTCCCATACTATCTTGCACTGTGACTAGAAAACAGCTGTTCGGAGTAATACACGATGGGCGAAAAACAAAGAGTTTAACTTTTTGCCGCGTTACGCTAACTTAAGACATGCCCAATACAGAACGTGGGCAACGTTCTTTAACGTACAGATATACTAGAGTATTTCAAGAGCTTAAGAGCACCACAGCACGAGAACATGAGGGAGGGAATATGCTCAGGCCAGAAGACCTATATGAAGAAAAATCTGGGATGCTTAGCCATCCGCGTATTCAAGGGCTTCCTTTGCTCGTATCTCTAGAACCTCCACAAGATATCGGGGGAACCGCCTACGGTGTGGCCGACGTATTACGTAAAGAACTAGAGCATATTAAGCTTGCTGAGTTCGATTTCGACCAACTATGCAGGTACAGGGAACGCAGCTTACATTCTCTATTTCGCAAGGGTCTTTTCAACGAGATGTCTTTACCCGAGGTCAACTTATACCTCATGGAAGATCATCTTAAACAGCCGTTTTTGCTTCTTGCCGGCGCTGAACCTGATTATCAATGGCAACGTTTCGTTCAAGCTGTACTAAAAATAATTCGTCAGGTTAAAAGTTCTTATGTCATGTTGGTGTCGGGATACGCCATGTCTTTTCCTCACACTCGACCCATCGTGGTAACGATTCGCGGCTCCTATGAAGAATTGGTTGCCCCCTTGCGCACCGTCAACCATGTTTTCGAGATGCACCAATCGCACACTGATTTCTTGGAATATATGCTTGCTCGCCAGAACATTAAAACAGTGAAATTTAACGTGCACGTGCCACGGTATTTAGGAGACAACCTTCTACCGCAAGCAGTATTACGTGCCATGGAACATATAACTTTGGTTTCGAAATTATCTTTACCTCTTGAAAAATTGGTAGTTGCCTCAGGGCAAGCTCAAAGAAGTATTAACGAGATGTTCAAAGATAATCACGAAATTGCGTTCCTCGTTAAAAAATTTGAAGAAGAGTACGACAAATATATGCAGCATTATCCTTTCAACATGCTGGAGTTAGATATTCAAGAAAATGATTCTTTACTTGATCGTGAAATAATAGGACAAGAGATTGAAAAATATCTTGAAAATTTAGGGGAACGTTCTTCTTCTGACTCGTCGAACGCCGATAAGCCGGATTCGCCGAGAACCTCATAAATGACACCTGCTCTCGTGCGCATAAAGTGAAAATATCGCTTATATGGCTGAGGCTTTGATACAAAAAATTTGTGGTGCTCTAACGATACAGAACTCTAAAATTTTTCCTTAACTCCCCTTCGGCATTGGGTATGATGCGAGGGCTAGTGACTGCGCTTAACGCATTCTTGTTACCTCTCCTGCCCGACCGTAAACCACCATCTGGATTATCGAAAAGACAGCGAAGGCTGTTTGTATTCTCAACGGATGGATAACGCCTCACCTCTGAACTGTTATCCACAGTTTTCTTATCTCTAGCGCATTTACGTACCTATCTCGAAGACCATGGAGACATGGCATCTTCACATAACACTCACTTTTTAGAATCTTTAGCTCCACATCCTGGGTCCGCTGCCCATACCGTGGCATATATTGTGCATCAACTAGGCTATTGGCCCGAAGACTCCCTCGTATTAGTCCTCGCTGACAAAACACTTGGCCCGTTAGCTCGCGTCGACCACAAGAAAAAACGCACTCACAAAGAATCCGTTTCTTTGATATCTCATCTATTTCAGACGCTTTCTGAAAACTCATTATCTGAGGGAAACGTACCGCATTTTTTGTTAGCTATCTTCGGACCAAACACCCCTACTCGCAGAAGACAGTTAGAACATCATCTGAATCAACCTCCACATATCGATGAAATTGAATCTGACCAAATAGCATCTACACAATGCGCATACTGGGAACAGGCAGGTTTAGAATCTGCTTCTACGCATGGAAAAACCCTCTTAGACGTCCTCTACATTGGCGAAGTCTCATACTGGTCAATTCATCCTCTGACCCAAAAACTGACATTAAGCGGGCTCATTGATGAAGTGCAACGAACCGACGTCTACCTTAACCTCTTACTATCAGGCTCTTCTGTTGCACCTTGTGAATCAGAAGCACAAAAATACTATTTACCCTCTTTGGAACACAGCTGTGACCTCGAAACTAAGAACTGGTGGGAAGGAGAAATGGTGCTATGGCTCAATGAATACATTCGGTATATCAAAGCTTCAGATAGTACTTATGCAAAAGATTTTCTATCACAAAAATACTTTGAAAATGTTTTGTGGAATCATGCCCTCCAACAAGTTATAGAAGTCTCCACCCAATACCAGCACAGAAAAACAGCCGAGTTTGCTGATGCTATACGAAAAACACTGGACCCACATCTGATCGCTTTCCTCGGCGCAACACTAACGTCGGAGCTGAGCGCACAATCCGTTATCTATACAGTCGCTTTAGGCCTTGAAGAAACAACTTCTTTCTATCACCAATTATCCAGAGCCTATAAGAACTCCTCTGATCACGATATTCTGTGCCCGCTTGGGTACGAACAATACCTTGTCTCGGCTCAAAAACTCATGGTACAGAGGAACGAATCTTCTCAAACCCAGAATACCGACACAATAGACCGTTCACTTAAAAAATTTGCTTCGGTACTCCTTGGAAAGCATCCTGTAAGACCCGATACACAAAGAATTGCTGCTGCAGAAATTATCTGCGCTCTCATTCTTCGCATCTACGAACAGCCAGAGACGGCACAAGCCTATATCGTTTTAGGGTGGGGGAGTTGGGCTACTGGACAATGCAGTAAAGCCCGCGAATACGTCCGGAGGGCCAAAGAACAGCTTCCTTACGAACAGGTATTTCTTAAAAATATAGAACAACTTCCACCATGGCTAGGAAAAGGAATATAGAAGAACGTTAAAAACTCTTGACAATAGAGCTGAAATCTGAGTTTATGTGGTGCGAATTATGAAAAACAGAATCAACGCCACACCGATAACCTACCGCAAGGAGCCATAAATATCTGACATACTCTATTACTGACCCCGTACGAGTCTGCGATAAGACAGTATCAACGAGTTGGAATAATCTACAGATAATCATTGTTATCTAAAGTAGAACTCTCGTTCAATGTTGCTTATCATTATGAGCAGACTTGACAGGGTCTTAGGTGTTTTGACTGCAAGGCACTCCCACTGTCTGTAGTCTGTCAAATAGAAAGGTACTCTGTGTCACCTGCTGCACGTAAGAAGGTTGATGAAGCGGAAGAAAACGCTACACAAACCGCTACTGCTCAAAAGAAAAAAACTACTCGGACTAAAACAACCGCTAAAACTGCTAAGGCTGCTCAAGAACCTAACGAAGCTACTGCTGTAGAAGAAACTAAAAGCACTAAACCTAAAGCTCAGCGCAAAACTAAGAAAACTTCTACTACAAAGAGCGCAAAAACCAAAGCAACTTCTAAAAAAGCTGCGAACGAAGAAGACGAAATTCTTGATGAAGACATCGACGCCGAAGAACTCGATATCGACGTCAGCGATGAGATTCTAGACACCGATGACCTCGATGAGGACGTCGATGATGAAGAGAACGCCAAAAAAGAAGAAAAGAAGCAGACCGAAGAAACTGCTGCTAAGCGTAACGGCTTTGTTCTTACGTCAAATGATGAAGACGACGCTCCTGCCCAGCGCGTTATCGCACCCGGCGCAACCGCTGACCCCGTCAAAGATTATCTCAAACAAATTGGTAAAGTATCTCTTCTGAACGCTGAGCAAGAAGTAGACCTTGCGATGCGTATTGAAGCTGGACTTTACGCAGAACATAAGCTCAAAGAAAACCCACAAATGGACCGTGAGCTTAAAAAAGAACTTCGTTGGGTCATCCACGATGGACGTCGTGCCAAAAACCACCTTCTTGAAGCAAACCTACGTTTGGTTGTATCTCTAGCGAAACGTTACACCGGACGAGGAATGCTGTTCTTGGACTTGATTCAAGAAGGAAACCTCGGTCTAATCCGTGCTGTTGAAAAGTTTGATTATTCTAAAGGTTTTAAATTCTCAACATACGCAACATGGTGGATTCGCCAGGCTATTACTCGTGCAATGGCTGACCAAGCGCGCACCATCCGTATTCCTGTACATATGGTTGAAGTCATTAATAAATTGGCTCGTGTGCAGCGTCAGATGCTTCAGGACTTAGGTCACGAACCTACCCCTGAACAGCTAGGTAGAGAACTCGATATGGCTCCAGAGAAGGTTATTGAAGTACAGAAGTACGGACGTGAACCTATCTCCTTGCACACGCCTTTGGGTGAGGACGGAGACTCAGAGTTTGGCGATTTGATCGAAGATTCAGAGGCCGTTGTACCTGCTGATGCAGTGTCCTTTACACTATTGCAAGAACAGCTTCATTCTGTCTTAGACACTTTGTCTGAACGTGAGGCAGGAGTAGTTGCCATGCGCTTTGGTATGACAGATGGGCAGCCTAAAACTCTCGATGAAATCGGTAAAGTTTATGGTGTAACCCGTGAACGTATCCGTCAGATTGAGTCTAAGACGATGTCTAAACTTCGTCACCCATCACGTTCTCAGGTACTACGAGATTACCTAGACTAGGAAGAAAAGATGAAGCTCTAGCAAACTGCTAGAGCTACGAAACATCAAGTACTTCATAGCTGAGCACCTTCAAACCTCTTACCTCATTGAGATAGAAGCCGGTGGCTATCCTATTCGTGGATAGCCACCGGCTTTTATCCATATACGAAAAGAGCACACAAATCCGAAACGCCTAAAAAATTTCAAGGTGCATAGAAAGAATAAAGAACCTAAAATGGGTAGGTCAGTAACCACTCTGCTCAACTAGGGAGAACACCGTGGCAACCTCTTCATATACCGCTCGAAACCTTTCCGTCCTCGAAGGGCTCGAAGCCGTACGTAAACGCCCCGGTATGTATATCGGTTCAACCGACTCTCGTGGTTTAATGCATTGCCTCTGGGAAATTATTGATAACTCTGTAGACGAAGCTCTTGCCGGATACGGGCAATCCATCGACATTGTTCTGTACCGTGATGGCTCAGTAGAAGTTCGTGACGACGGGCGAGGTGTCCCGACCGATATCGAACCTCGCACCGGACTGAGCGGTGTGGAAGTGGTGTACACCAAACTCCATGCTGGCGGAAAATTCGGTGGAGGTTCCTATGCTGCCTCTGGCGGTCTGCACGGTGTTGGCGCTTCCGTTGTTAATGCTTTATCAAGCCGGTTAGATGTGCAAGTAGACCGTGGTGGGAAAACCTACCAAATGAGTTTCCGTCACGGCATCCCTGGAGTGTTTAAAGACGGGCGGACACCAACACCACAAGCGTCTTTTACCCCTTCACAAAAAGAAAACGATTCCTTAGTTGTTATTGGCAAAGCTAAACGAGGTGTGACCGGAACCCGCGTACGCTACTGGGCTGATCCACAGATTTTTACACCAGATGCAAAGTTCAGTTATCAGGAACTTGCTCAGCGTGCTCGCCAAACCTCATTTCTCATTCCGGGTCTACGCATCGCCATTCGTGATGAACGTCGGCTAGCTGGCACTCCAGGCGAACACGACACCTACGAAGAAGTGTTCCACCATGATGGTGGTATTTCTGAATTTGTTGAGTATCTTGGGCATGATTCATCTGTGACAGATATTTGGCGTTTTCAAGGGCGTGACACCTTTACTGAAACTGTTCCTGTTCTGGATGAAGAAGGGCATTCTCAGCTTCAAGAAGTGGAACGTGAATGTGAAGTTGATATTGCCCTGCGGTGGGGGATTGGATATGACACGACTGTTCGTTCTTTCGTTAACATTATTTCTACCCCTAAAGGCGGCACTCACCTAACAGGCTTTGAACAAGGGCTTTTGAAGACCTTTAGAAAACATCTGAGTGATAATGCCAGAAAATATAAAGTTGGTGCTCAGGATAAATTTGAAAAAGACGATATTCTTGCTGGACTAACAGCGGTACTCACTGTTCGTTTAGCGGAACCGCAATTTGAAGGACAAACAAAAGAGATTCTTGGTACCTCTGCGGTGCGTCAGATTGTCTCGAAAATTGTGAGTACTCAACTAGCCCAGAAACTTAAAGCGACAGCTCGTGCTGATAAACAGCAGGCTCATTCCTTAAGCGAAAAAGTTGTGGCTGAGATGAAATCACGTATCTCAGCGCGAGTTCATAAAGAGACTCAGCGGCGAAAAAATGCTTTAGAAACCAGTTCTATGCCCGCGAAACTTGTGGATTGTCGTTCTCACGATGTCGCTCGTTCTGAACTTTTTATTGTTGAGGGAGACTCTGCTCTAGGAACAGCGCGTCTGGCTCGTTCGTCAAGTTATCAGGCTCTTTTGCCGATTCGCGGAAAGATTCTGAACGTTCAGAAAGCTTCACTGACGGATATGTTAGCTAATGCTGAATGTGCCGCAATTATTCAGGTTCTTGGTGCAGGCTCTGGTCGAACCTTTGATGTCGAAAGTATCCGTTATGGCAAGGTCGTGATGATGACGGATGCTGACGTTGACGGCGCACATATTCGTACTTTGCTTCTGACCTTGTTCTATCGTTATATGCGCCCTATGGTTGAAGCCGGTCGGGTCTATGCTGCGGTGCCTCCGTTGCATCGAGTTGAAGTCATCCATCGTGGACGGGCTAACGAGATGATTTATACGTATTCTGAACGTGAGTTAGAAGAACTGTTGCGCCGTTTAGAAGATGAAGGAAAGAACTATAAAGAGCCGATTCAACGATATAAAGGGTTGGGTGAGATGGATGCTGACCAGCTCGCAGAGACGACGATGGATCCTCGCCATAGAATGTTGCGTCGTATTCGTATTGAGGATGCGCAAGCTGCTGAACAGGCTTTCTCTTTGTTGATGGGTTCAGAGGTTGCTCCACGTAAGGATTTCATTATTAACAGCGCCCATAAATTATCTGATGATCAGATTGATGTTTAGGAGATTCTGGTTAGAAGGACTTGGCGAGGTATTTAACCTCAACCGCTATGATAGTGAGCTATAACACTATAGTATGGTGTTATGCTTTCTTCATATTCTGACAACGTCGTCACAGTAACACTTACTGGAGCTGCTGGGAACATTGGGTACGCCGCACTTTTTCGTATTGCTTCAGGGGAGTGGCTCGGCCCTAACACAAAAATTCGGCTCAACCTCTTAGACCTACCTCAAGCGATGTCATCGCTTGAGGGTGTGGCTATGGAACTGGAAGATTGTGCTTTTTCGCATCTTTCTTCTATCAACATCTATGATGATCCTTATCAAGGATTTGACGGAACAGATATCGCTTTATTGGTAGGGGCACGCCCTCGTACTCAAGGTATGCAGCGGGCTGATCTTCTAGAAGCTAATGCCGGTATTTTTTCGGTGCAGGGTCAAGCGCTTAATGAACAGGCTTCTTCTCAACTTCGGGTAGTAGTTGTGGGGAATCCTGCGAATACTAATGCTTTGATTTGCTCTTCTTTTGCTCCAGATATTCCGCTCAGCCGTTTTAGTGCATTGACTCGCTTAGACCATCAGCGTGCGCAGTCAATGATTGCGAAGACGTTAGCGGTTGAAGTGCAAAAGATTGCTGGTGTAAGTATTTGGGGTAATCATTCTGCGACGCAATATCCAGATATTTTTCATGCGACGGTTGACGGCATAGCTGTAGTTGACGCACTAAAACAGCAAGGTAAAGGAATGCAATGGATTGAGGAGGAGTTTATTTCTCGCATTGCTCATCGTGGTGCGGAGGTTATTCAAAAGCGAGGGTCTTCTTCAGCCGCTTCCGCTGCTTCTGCAATGCTTGAACATATGCGTCTTTGGCTGGGTTCAGAGCCTGTTCAAACGTCTATGGCTGTTGCTAGTGACGGCTCTTATGGTGTTGCTCCTGGGGTATTTTGTTCTTTTCCTGTGTTGTGTTCTCGTGGGCAGTGGCAGATTATTCCGGGATTGTTAGAAGATGAGTTCTCGAGAGAGTATGTGCGTCGTTCTGTCGATGAATTATTTTTAGAGCGTGAAAGTGTTGCTCGTTTAGGGCTTCTTGGTCCGCGTGGATGAGTGCTTGCGTCCTTTTGCTTTGCGACACGCTGGTGTTTGAGTAGAGATAAAGTGTAATAATTTTTATGAAAAAAATCACCACTATTCTTTATGGTGTTTCATGACAGATTGTATAAAGGTGTCAATATATGGCTGGAAAATCTTTACGAGATAGTTTCAAATCTACTTTTTCTCATTGGCTAAAACTTTTTGAAACACCTAAATAACACTATTTGACTAGGGAAAATGTTGATACTTAGGGGAGCGCTGTCAATTGTTGAAAAAAGCCTAAAACGTAAAAAGTGCTTACTGTGAAAATAACCTTTAGAGCAACGTCAAGTCCCCAACCTAAAAGAGTAAATGACAGGGTGTAAACGACTATAAGACAAACCTTGCAACACATCGTAATCTAAATGTGATAAAGCGTGAGTCTCAACAACTCACGGCTCACACATTAAGGTTTATAAAAGGATACAAGCAGTGGATCCACTACTTATAGCACGGTGGCAATTTGGCATCACCACCGTATACCACTTCTTCATGGTGCCTCTGACACTAGGTCTCGGCCCTCTTGTCGCGTACTTCCACTGGAAATACGTCAAAACTGGAAGTGAACGATTTAAACGTCTCACCAAATTCTGGGGAAAACTCTTCCTCATTAACTTTGCTATGGGCGTCGCAACAGGCCTCGTCCAAGAATTCCAATTCGGCATGGCATGGAGCAACTACTCACGATTCGTCGGCGACGTCTTCGGTGCTCCCCTAGCAATGGAAGGCCTCTTCGCTTTCTTCTTCGAATCCACCTTCATCGGACTGTGGATCTTCGGCTGGGGTAAACTCTCACCTAAAATTCACGCATGGACTATCACCATCGCCGTTATCGGTACCTGGATCTCTGCATACTTCATCCTTGTAGCAAACTCTTGGATGCAACACCCCGTCGGCGTAGAAATGGTTGATGGACGCCCCGTCATGACCGACATTCTCGCCGTGCTCTTTAACATCACCGCGGTACTCACCGTCCCACACGTTATTACCGGTGCACTACTCGTTGGTGGAGCCTTCCTCATCGGTATCTCTTGGTGGCATCTTTGGAAACGCCGTAAAGACGGAATTGACACCGTCGTTGACGGAAAAGTCGTCATCGGCGAACGCACTGAAGGCATTCGCGACAAAGAAGATTTTCACGCTTGGCGCTACGCCCTACGCTTCGGCGCAATCGTAGCCCTCGTCGGATTCCTCGGAACCGCCTTCACCGGCCACGCACAAGCCCAGCTGATGATTCAACAACAGCCACTTAAAATGGCAGCTGCAGAAGCCGCCTGCGAAGACACCACAGCGTTCTCCCTCTTCTCCTACAGCACCAACCCCGGTAGCCAGAACTGTGCAGATATCCATACAGTCCTAAAAATTCCTGGTCTGCTCTCCTTCCTTGCTCACGAAAACTTCACAGAAGAAGTACCCGGCGTCGAAACCCTCCTCAAGGAATACCGCGAACAGCTAGGAACTCACTACCCTAACCAGCCAGAAGTCTACGGCGAGTACGCAGGACAAGAAATTCAATACACACCGCTGGTTGAAATTACCTACTACGGCTTCCGTGGCATGTTCACCCTCGGTGGTATGAGCGCATTGATGGCTATCTACGCGCTATGGATAACCCGCAAAAACGGTACCGGCACAGTTCCCGCATCCAACGGCATCAAGAACCTACAGCTTGTAGCACTATGGTTCCCATTCCTTGGCAACGCCGCTGGATGGATTTTCACCGAAATGGGACGTCAACCATTCGTTGTTGCACCAAACTTCCAAGGCGACACCGCCGTGATGATGTTCACCGCCGCCGGTGTCTCGCCAGAAGTATCAGCAGGAACCATCCTCTTCTCGCTGATTACACTAGGACTACTCTACGGAGTCCTCGCAATCGTTGAGATATACCTGCTCACCAAATACGTCCGCTCCGGTATCGTGGCATCCATGCCTGAACTACTCGAAGACGACGAAGACACCAACCACGATGAAAAACGCGACGTCCTCGCGTTTGCATACTAAGAAGAGAGGACGAACACTATGAACATCTTCGCTGACCAGCCTCTGCTTCCTACCATATGGTTCATTATCATCGGCGTATTCTGGATTGGATACCTCATCCTCGAAGGATTTGACTTCGGTGTCGGCATGATGATGTCAAAAGTCTTTTCAAAAAACGAAAAAGAAAAACGACTTCTTCTCAACACCATCGGCCCTGTTTGGGACGGAAACGAAGTCTGGCTTGTAACCGGAGGTGCCGCAACCTTTGCAGCCTTCCCCTTCTGGTATGCCTCACTCTTCTCCGCGCTATACATCCCACTCACACTAGCGCTCGTATTCCTTATCCTACGAGTGGTAGCTATCGACTACCGCGGAAAACAGAATACCGAAAAGTGGATTAACTTCTGGAACGCATCCATCTCCGTATCCTCCTTCTTCCTCGCCTTCCTCGTCGGTGCACTCCTTGGAATCACCTCAACCGGACTGCCCATCAACGAAAACGGCGACGTCGTTGGAGCATTCACTTGGATATTCAACCCCTTCACCTATATCGGTGGACTCGGAATTGTCCTCTTCTCGTATCTACAAGGGCTTGCCTTTATCGCCCTCAAAACAGACGGAGAAGTGCGTTACCGTGCGAGTAAAACACTAGTACGGCTCATGCCATTAGGTATTCTGCCCTGCGTTATCTGGGTGCTTTACCTACAATTCACCGGTATTAGCGCCGGAATACTCTCTTGGGTTATGGTTGTTTTTGCTGTCATTAGCTGCGCATTTGCATACCTCAAAGCACGTGCAGGACGTGAAGGTTGGACCTTTGTCGGAACTTCACTGTTCATCACGACTGGTGCTCTAGCTATCTTCCTAGCGCTATACCCCAATGTCTTCCCCTCAACATTGGACCCAGCCTACAGCCTGAACATCGCTAACGCCTCAAGCTCTCCCTACACATTGACTATCATGACGTGGTTAGCATGTCTGATGTTGCCTTTCATCATCTTGTATCAGGCATGGGGATACTACATGTTCCGTAAACGTCTTACCGTAGAACATATCCCCGATGCACATGACGCTACTGACCTAGCAACCATGTCTAAAGGAAGCCACTAAAACACTGCTGGCTCAGAAGTAGCGCCTAAAACGCTACTTCAAGATTAAGCGGGTGCGTCTATGAATCATAGGCGCACCCGCTTTTATCTATCACTCATCACTGACATCACAATAAAACCTTCTGCCCATTCACCAGAAAAATATATTTTTCAAAGGTAGACTTCAAAAAGAACATCTATCGAAATCTTCATACCTGAAAGTTCATCGTTATCTATGGATAAGCGTCCTCCACTGGGGCCTAACGCCACAACCAACCTCGGCATCTTTGCGCTCATCACCATCATAAAAACGAGTGCTACAGTCCTTTTTGCCGCTGTCCTCGGCACAGCCATCGCCTATATGGCTAGGCTCACCTATGCTGCAATACACCGGAATCAAATCTTTACCAGCGACTACGACCGTCAGCAAGCAATCTTTGGTGGTAATGCTGAGGCACACCTAGATGGCATCTGGCTCGCAACTTTCGGGCAAAAACCAACCGTTATGATGCTGTTACTCGTTGCTTTCATCGCACTAGTATTACGTGCAGCAAGCGACTGGGCGCTGAGCTATTTCGCGCAACGTGCAGCCACCGGAACAAAATCAACTATCCGTGCACAACTGATTGAAAGAGTCCTTGCCACCGGAGGAGTAGACACTCCAGACGGTACTGGCGGAACAGCAGTGCTCATCTCTCGAGGCCTCGACGCTATCGACGACTACTACACAAAAACTCTTACCGCACTTGTTAGCACCGCGGTAACGCCGATTATGATTCTTTGCGTCTTAGGGTTCTACGATTTAACCTCCGCAATAGTTATCATCGCAACATTGCCCCTAATACCAGTATTCATGGTGCTCATCGGCAAAACCACGAAAAAAGATACTGAAAAAGCTCAACAAGAACTACTGCGTCTGTCTGACCATATCGTTGAACTCGTTAAAGGCCTACCCGTTCTCGTTGGGCTTGGACGTGCTCGTGCCCAGTCAAAAGCTCTAGCAGAACTAGGGGAGCGGTACCGTAAAACAACAGTATTCACACTACGCTCAGCGTTTCTTTCATCTTTTTGGCTTGAACTACTCACCACCATTTCTATCGCGGTCATTGCGGTACTGATTGGTGTCCGACTAGTCCATGGAAATATGGGTCTGGATGTGGCACTACTAGCATTACTTTTAGCTCCCGAATGCTATCAGCCATTACGCGACGTAGGTAGCGCCTACCATCAATCTGAGGATGGCGTAGCTGCTCTACGACGTGCCCAGAGTATCATCGACCGTCCTCTCCCCGAAGAGAAAACGTTCTTTGACGGAGAAGAACTAAGCATCCAAAACGTCTGCGTCACATATCCCGGACGAAGCCAAGTTCTACACGACGTGAGCTTTACCGTTCCGCATGGAAGTACCGTCAGCATTACCGGACCTTCTGGCTGCGGAAAATCTACCTTATTGGGGGTTATCAACGGTGCCGTAGCTGACGGGCTAATCCCTACTGGCTCTCGCAAACCCCTACAGGTCAGCGGTGAAGTACGTGGCACCGGATCTATCGTATGGGTGAGCCAATCACCGGCCTTTATCGCAACCTCAGTGATTAACGAAGTTGCACTTTACGGATTCCCCGCCGTCGTTGATAGCGAAGAAGACTTTGCCGCCGTACTCAAACTTTTGAGCGAAACCGGCCCTCTCTCTCTATCCGCACGCGGACGTGAACGATACCGTCAATACCTACGAGTGGTGGGGTTAGAAGATTTCGCCGACCTCGCTCCAGAATCTTTGAGCGCCGGCCAAATGCGCCGTCTAGCCATTGCGCGAGCACTGGCTCGTGTGGACGCATTAGAACGAATCGGCGAAAAGGTTACCGTTCTCGTTGATGAACCAACAGCCCATCTTGATGCAATCGCATCAGACCGCGTCAATATCTCGTTAGCTGCTTTAGCTACCACGGGGGCTACACTACTTATCGTCACTCACGACGAAGACCTTGCACGACGCACCGATTTCCGTCTTGACGCCACAACTGATGAACGAGGAACCGCAACATCGTGGACTATGAGCCGTAGCACCTCTATGGGATGGGACGTCGAAAGCTTTAAAGAATCTTTGCGGCAACATTCAGCTGAGAATCCTCAGGCAGCACCCGAGAAGAAAACTCAGCGACCCCATTCTTTAACGTACCGACAGCCACGTGGTTCGGTTCTTCAAACGCTCAAAGATATACGTTCCTTGACAGGTATCACCTTCAAGCAGAGCTTGATGCCTATTATCTTATCTGCTTTAGCTCTATCATTTTCTATTATGCTGACGGCACTTTCTGGCTGGCTCATCGTACGAGCCGCAGAACAGCCTGCCATTATGTACCTCATGGTCGCCATCGTCGGAGTACGCTTCTTTGGACTTGGGCGAGCTTGCACTCGTTATGTAGAACGTTTACGCACACATGACCTTGTGCTCAAAGCAGCGAACTTTTTAAGAGTGAGAGCTTGGGACTCTGCCGGACGAACCGTACTATCTTTACGTTCGCTTCTTCGCGGAGACCGAATTCTTAACCGTCTTGTTGGCGATATTGACGAACTACGAGACGCCTTACCACGAGTCATTCTTCCTGTTGGCTCTCATGTGACGGTGATGATTTTGGCTGTTGTCGTTACGTTGAGTGTTGCTCCTATAGCTACTCCCATCGTTCTGTGTGCAGCAGTTATTTCTACGCTGGTCATACCAGCATTGGTTCGATACACTGATCATCGCGCTGACGCTATTGCCCGATTCTCAACCTCAGAATTATTACGTTTAGGGGTCTCAACTCTTGACGCTGCGGCAGACCTTCGCGCTAACGGCCTGAACTATCTAGCTGCTGCAGCATTCAAAGAAAAAGACCAACGTAACGTCGAATCAATCCTTGCAGGGTCAAAAGCTAGCGGTTTTGGGCATGCCTTGACCATCGTGACATGGTGGGGTGCTGCGATAGGAACCATCGTCATCACCTGGGCACAAGTTCGTTCTGGAGAACTAACTGGGCCGCTAGTTGCAATTATCCTTTTGATGTGTACTGCCATGGGAGAAAGCACTGCCGGACATATCGAAGCAGTCCGAGGATGGCCCGCATTAGCCGAACTCGTACGACGGATGCGCCCCCTCGTCGAAACAAACTCAGCGGAGCACACTACCACAGATGTTGCCCAAACTCGTCAACGTTTAGGCACCCCGATTACCTTGTCCATGGAAAATGTGGCAACCCGTTGGCCTGGCATGAAAGAGCCTGTCTTCACGGGACTTAATGCCTCCATCCGTTCTGGGCAATGGCTTGGTATTACTGGTGTCTCTGGTGCAGGGAAAACAACTGCTTTAGCAACATTGCTAGGATTCTTACCCGTAGAAAATGGTGCTATTAGCGTCAACGGAGAACAACTAAGCAGTGAGGATCTACGGGGGTATGCGGCCTGGTGCCCACAATCCGCGTACATTTTCGAATCTTCTATCGCGAATAACCTAGCATTAGCAGCTTCGGCGAAGAACCGCCCTAGTGAAGCTGAAATGTACTCTGTTTTAGATAGAGTGGGGCTAGGAGATTTTGTGCGTTCTCTACCTGAGGGGCTGAACACGCCCGTTGGCGCGGGAGGTTCATATGTTTCTGGCGGACAACGTCAACGTATCGCGATTGCTCGCACTTTATTGACACAGTCTCCACTTCTTTTGATGGATGAACCGACCGCACATCTAGATGCCCCAGCAGCACGTGCTCTAATCGCAGAAGTGTCTCGTGGAACTAAAATAGATGCGGCCACGATGAAACATGTCGCTCAGCCTGGTTCCGGTCTTCAAATACCGCCAGCAGTCGTCTTAGTCTCTCATCGACGAGATGATATTGAAGCCTGCGACCGTATTGTTGAACTATCACCCTAACCCGTAGATACAAGAATGCCGTGGCCACTCATCTTCATGGGCAGCCACGGCATTCTTGTAGCAGAACACGTTATTTTCTACGAGAAGAGTGTTCCTTCAAGAGATAATTCAGCTTCACCTGAAGTTTTCTGGGAGGTTTGTTCTGCTCCAGAAGAACTACTGTTCGCTTCTGTTCCAGAGTTCGGCAACAACCATTGAGTGTATTGATATGAGGAACCTACCGTAGCAATAGACTGGGTGAGGGGGATACCTGAATCGTCACGAGCAGAAAACTCCGTCGGAACAGCTCGTGCTACACCTGCAGGGCTAACAGCTTTTAATGGTCCGCGACCAACGAAAGCTAACCTCAAAGAGGACTCACCCGATAAGAAACGGTGACAGCGAACGCCACCGGTGGCGCGTCCCTTCTGCGGGAACTGCTCAAGTTCTGTGACTTTTGCGCTATCTTCAGTACCGCCTTGAGCAACTGTTATAACAACAGCATCACTATGAGAAGGCGTAACACCAAAAGCAATGACACGGTCTTTTTCAGCTAGTTTGATACCGGCAATACCGCTACCACCTTTGCCTTGAGGACGTACCTTATCTGCTGTAAAACATAATAACTTCGCCTGCTCTGTCACAAACGTCAGAACATCATCCTCATGTGCGCATACTGCCACCGAGACAACCTGATCTTTAGGTTTAAGCGCAATAATATCCCAGCTATCAGCATTGAGCGGGTAATCAGGATTAACTCGTTTAACAACACCTTGAGCGGTGCCTAAAGCAATAATTTGATGAAGCGGAGCCAACCCAACAATCTTTTCAGAACGCCCTAACGAAACAATCTCGTCTAAAGGAACGCCACTAGAAAGTATTGGTGTCCCTTGAGAATTCTCAAGAACAGCAAGATCCATAACGTTTACCCGAACCATACGCCCTAATGAGGTAACTGCTGCTATCTCAGAACGGGCACTAGTAGCAATCACTGAAACTAACGCATCATGTTTGAGACGTTTTGTTGAATCTGTGAGTGCCACAAGACCATCAGGATACGGCGTACTTCTACCAATACGCCCCGTTGTAGAAAGAAGAACCCAACACGGGTCATTCGCAATTTCTAAGGCTAGGCTACCGCGTGCAATCTTCTGGTTAGAAGAGCTCTTTGCCTGAGCAATTTCTTCAGCTAAACGATCTTTTGATGTCAGAATCGTGCGTCGATCTGTCCCATAAGTATCTGCTACTTCTTGCAACTCATCAGAGACAACAGTATGTAACCGTTTCTCATGCGTTAAGATATCCTCTAATTCTGCAATAGCATGAAGCAACTCATCACGTTCTTTTTCTAAATCAAGACGAGAATACTTTGTGAGCTGACGGAGACGAACCTCCAAAATATAATGTGCCTGAACTTCACTTAAATCAAAGACCGTCATGAGACGGGCTTTAGCCTGAGAACTCTCATCCGAAGAACGAATAAT
Organism: Rothia sp. P6271; assembly: GCF_048512995.1. Classification (NCBI taxonomy): domain Bacteria; kingdom Bacillati; phylum Actinomycetota; class Actinomycetes; order Micrococcales; family Micrococcaceae; genus Rothia; species Rothia sp. P6271. The sequence goes on from NZ_JBLXXV010000003.1 coordinate 117,380, forward strand.
TTGAATGACCTCATCAATATCAATAATCGCGATGAGAAGACCCTCAACTAAATGAAGACGTTTTTTCTTCTGTTCTAGACGGAACACGGTACGCCTGCGAACGACCTCAATACGATGGTTAACGTAGACACGCAAAAGATCTAGAAGACCGAGGGTCTGTGGCTGCCCATGTACTAAGGCAACATTATTAATGCCAAAGGAATCCTCTAAAGGAGTGTATTTGTATAGTGAGGCAAGAACAGCTTGAGGATTAAAACCATTTTTAACCTCAATGACCATACGCAAACCATTCTTACGGTCTGTCAGGTCTGCTACATCAGAGATACCTAGAAGTTTCTTTTTTTGAACCCCATCTTTAATTTTCTCAATAACTTTTTCAGGCCCTACCATATACGGTAACTCCGTAATCACAATGCCTTGTTTTCTGGCAGAAACCTGCTCAATAGTGGCTTTGGCACGTGTTTTAAAAATACCGCGACCATGAGCATAAGCATCTTTGATACCGTCAAGACCAACAACGGTTCCGCCGGTTGGAAGATCAGGCCCAGGAATAAACTTCATGATTTGAGAAAGCGTAGCGTCAGGGTTCTCAATCAGGTACCGCGCCCCAGCAATCACCTCACGAAGATTATGCGGAGGCATATTCGTAGCCATGCCTACTGCAATTCCCGAAGAACCATTGACTAACAGATTAGGGAAAGCAGCGGGCAAAACAGAAGGCTGCATAAATTGGTTGTCATAATTGGGGACAAAATCGACAACATCCTCATCTAAATCTGCTGTAAGCGCTAGAGCCGAAGACGCCATACGCGCTTCTGTATATCGAGATGCTGCAGGCCCATCATCTAAAGACCCAAAGTTGCCATGACCATCAACAAGAGGCATCCTCATCGCAAAAGGCTGCGCTAAACGCACCATTGCATCATAGATAGCACCATCACCATGAGGGTGAAGTTTACCCATCACCTCACCAACAACACGAGCACTTTTCACATGCCCTTTAGCAGGAGTCAAACCCATCTGCTGCATCATATACAAAATCCGTCGCTGTACCGGTTTGAGACCGTCTCTGGCATCAGGCAAAGCTCGGGAATAAATCACCGAATACGAGTACTCCAAAAAGCTCGTTTCCATTTCGGAAGATACATCAATATCGACAATGTTTTCTACGATATCTTCAGGGTAATCATCCTGCAGAGTTGTGCCGCGGCGGGCCATATAAACCTCTTCAATAGCTGACGGGGTAGGGTCATAAACATTCTACCGTTCGGTTCTGAGAATACTGTTCTTTGAAAGAACCAACACAACAGCAAATGCGCTCATGAGGATACCAAAGCCAAGAATGTCATAACAATGACCAACGAACTAGAACCTGTACGGTTTACAATAAATAAATATCTTATACACCTTGGAGGGATACCCATATGAGCAGTCCTCGTCTTAAATCTTTGGAAGAATCCATTACCAGATTAGGATTTTACCCAGAGCTGACAACAGACGCGGTAATAGATGGGTTAATAGGGCAAGATCCCCAATCACATCTAGTTCACCTAGAAACTCACTTTGAACACGGTACCATTCACCGACACATCACAGTATTAGCCTTAACCCAACACTATTTACTAGTAGTGCACCTCGATGACCACGAACATCACCAACCAGATGAAACAGCAACACACCTAAGCGTTGAGAGCTTTTCTATAGAACATCTAAAATCTGTATCTGCGAACTATGTATATCTGAACTCTTCTGAATACCAAAGCGGAACTATTCCATCTGAAGTGTCCATTGACATTGCTTGGACAGGAGCTCAACGCCTTGACTTACAACCGGCAGATTGCCCTGACCCTCAATGCCAAACTAACCACGGGTATACAGGTTTAGCGGTATGTGAAGATATCTCTTTACGTATTAGCTCAACAGCTGACGGAGAAGAATCTGTGAGACAAGCGTGTAACTTTGTGCAAGCCTTAAGAAAAGCGCAACGAGAAGCAGGGAGATAACCTCAATGTTCACAGATTATTGCGGAGTACCCCTGCCAGCTTCCGCACCCTACGGCAGCGCCACTATCGCTGACCTCTTCGAATCAGCCGGAACACTCGTAAAACAACGCACTATCACACCCGACCCCCACCCTGTATGGGGAGAAGGCGCTCATGACGCCATTGGCTTAGCCCAACGTTTAGAACAAGCTGGAATCGATTCTCATAAATTCCGTAGCATCTGTGTCGTGATGGTCGACGGGCTAGGAGAAGACCTTCTCCAAAAATATTCCTCGTATGCGCCATACCTGAAAAAATCTATTTCTTTAGGGACATTACACTCCGCAATACCTTCGACCACAGCAGCTTCACTGACTTCTTTTGGAACAGCTTTACCACCTGGAATACATGGAGTTGCTGGGTACGAAGTACGCAACCCCGAAAACGACACCGTGGTTAACCACCTCTCAGGGTGGGACACATCTATTGACCCATATCAATGGCAACCATACCCCACCGTATTCGAACGCTACGAAAAACATTGCAATGTCGCAACAGTCTCCTTGAGCCGATACCAAAAGTCAGGGCTAAGCCAATTCGGATTACGCGGAGGAGAATTCTTCCATGCTCAAGCACCAACTGGAAGAATAACCCTTGGCACGAGTCTTCTCTCATCACGAAAACCATCTCTTGTCTATATGTATTGGGGAGAAATAGATCAAGCTGGCCATCGCTTTGGGACAGGCTCCACACAATGGCTTTATCAGCTAGAAGAACTAAATCTTTCGCTCAGAAAATTAGCAGAAAGAGTCCCCGCTCAAACGTTACTACTTTTATCGGCAGACCACGGAATGCTCGATATCGAACGCGAACACCGGTACGACTATTCTGCCGACCAACATCTGATTGATAACGTACGACTTACCGCAGGCGAACCCCGAATGGTTCAGCTCTACCTTAAAGACAACTCCAAAACTGCCAAAGAAAAAACTCTCAACGATTGGGCTGAACGTTGGGGAGAAAAAGCCTGGATTATTGATACTGAACAAGCCTGCGCACAAGGACTATTCGGTTCTGAGGTACGAGATCATGCGCGCGCTCGCATCGGTGATATTTTGATTGCTTGCCGTGAACCTATCGCCCTATACGATAAACGTCGTGCTAAACCTCATGCATTTGAGATGGTAGGGCAACATGGTTCTCTCACAGAAACAGAGACAACAGTTCCATTACGCGTATTACCTACACAGTAAATAGAGGGGAACGCTTTTTGAAGTGTTCCCCTCTATTTATTTAGCCTCCTTGCACAGGGGCATGCGTTGGTACGTTATTTGCTTCTGGCGGTCTTACCTGAGCAGTAGGAGCGGTATTCTTCGTATCATCTTGTGTTGCGGCAGGAGCAGACGACCCAGATGGAACGGGCTGAGGCTGTGCTGGTAACGATGAAGATGCTGGTGCTGTCGTAGGGTTCTGCTCAATAGTTTCTGTAGGCTCTTGGGTGGGAGTATTTTCTTGAGCTGTTGGCTCAGGTGCAGGAGTGCTTTCGGCAGATTCTTCTGAGGTGGTAGGTTCTGCGGTTGCGCTCTGAACGCTGGGCTCAGGTTCTTGAATAACAGGTGGCTGAGGTTCAAGAACAGGTGGTGGCGCTTGTTCAATAGGAACTTCTGGTACGGGTGGGTCTACGTACTCAATAGTTCCTGGTGCTACAGGTGCAGGAGTAGGGTCAAGATATTTAACTTCAGGTTTTTTAACTGTATGAGTGGGCGCGGGGGCGGGGGAGAACGTTGCTGAAGGTGAAGCGCTTGGTGTTGGAGTTGTTGTGGCTGGTTCTTCGACAGTGTGAGTGTTCGTCGGCGTAACGCTATCTGAACCGTGGTTGAAAGCGTAGACGGTGGCGATACCAGCTAGAAGAAGTGCGCCTACACCTAGAGCACCGAATACTAACCCTTTGCGTGATGTCGTTTCGGCAGTGGATTCTGCGGCTGCTTGGGTGAGGACGTCTCGTTCGTGAAGTGATTCTGTTGCGATAGCTCGTTGCTTCGCTGCTTTTTGTGCAGTTAGCCCAGCAATAGCTGCTTGACGAGCACGATACTCTGCTTCTTTTTGTTTGCGAGCTTTTTCTTCAGCATGTTGCTCGTTGCGTTCTCTAATTTTTTCGGCAAGGCTTTTCTTCTCAAAAATTGTTCCGTTTCTGAGCAATTGGTGGGAGAGAGAATCGTCTTCAGCGCCTTGTTCCACCGTATGGAGTGAATCTTCGGTGACATAAATATAACCGGGTTGTGCGATAGCCGTGATAGGTTCTGTCTGGGCTGATACATCATCTGAACTTTTATCCTGAGTATTTTTTGTTTCAGGGGTGTTGCTATCAGATTCGTGCTTTTCTAATGGTGCAGTGTCTTCTGATGATGTATCTATATGTTCAGAGTCATCGGAAGCTGTTGAATCAGCGCAATGTCGAGGGTTGGTCATATATGTACCTATCTGGGTGGTTCTCTCTATGTGCTAGTGATTGAGGCAAAGTCTTAAGACTTTACCGTTCATAGTACATTCTACGGATAAAGAGTAAAAATATGAGTCTTTATACCCCAAGAATGCTCTATCTCTGATGACGGGCTGTTAGAGAACCTGAACGTGTGTGGGTTAGCCTTGCCCTGGTGTTGGATTTTGAATCGGTGCAGGGGCAACGTTGTTTGCTGGTGGAGCTGGCGCTATAGGCTGAGCGGGTGCCACCGGTTGAACCGGCTGCACAGGAGCCACAGGCTGAGCAGGTGCTACAGGTTGGGCGGGCGCTACAGGCTGAGCAGGTGCTACAGGCTGAACAGGAGCCACCGGTTGAACGGGCGCTACAGGCTGGGCAGGAGCTACAGGTTGAACGGGCGCTACAGGCTGAGCAGGAGCCACAGGTTGAACCGGCTGAACAGGAGCCACAGGCTGAGCAGGAATAACAGGATCAGTCTCGACTTCTGGGGCTTCTTCTATAGGCTCCGGAACATCTGGCGCTACCGGCTCAGCTGGAACAAATTCTTCAGTTACTTGAGGAACCTGAACCTCAGGAGTCGGCGAAAAAGTCGGAGTCGGTGATAGAGATGGGGTAGGAGAATCTGAAGGGCTCGCTGTCACAGACGGTGTAGAGCTTGGGGTAGAAGTAGCATCCACACTTGGTGAAACTGAGACTGTATGCGTTGTATTCTCACCAGCAGGAGAGATATTTGTCTCGCCCATTGGAAAGAACGTAAAAGCGGCTACAGACAATCCCAAAAGAGAGACCCCTAAAAACCCAAGAAAGGCCGTTCTCGTATGTTTTTTATGGGGAAGTTCGGTAACTTTAGGACCTGTCGGTAAATCAGGGATATGATCAGGTTCTTCAACATCTGACAGATGCTTAGGGGAATAAGAATGACTCATACAGTTATACCTAAAATTATTGACTGGCGACTTTTAACGACGCTGGTTACCAAAAATAATGTCGTCCCAACTTGGTACAGAAGTACGCTTTGAACGAGATGAAGAACTTTCTGACTTCGAAGCACCGTCATTCGAAGCACTGTCAGATGCTGAAGGCTCAGATGAATCAACAGAGCCCTCATCCGCAGCACTGTGCTGTTGCTCAACATCAGAAGAACCAACGTTTGTTGTTGACGCCTCTTGCAACTCAACATTTTCTCGAACAGATGTGTTCTCAACAGCAGGTGTTTCGTCATTCGTGGGCTGAGACTCTTGCACCTCTCGATGCTCAGAAGAACTAAGAGCTTCTTCTGTACGAGTGCTTTTGCGAGTACTGCTACTACGGGCGCGTTCAAGCAATTCTGCAAGTTTACGTTCGCTAGCAGATGCAAAGTCACGGGTTCCTGCACCGTCAAGAGACTGTGATTTTTCGAGGGGAGTATCTACTGTTTGAGACTGTTGAAGGCGCTTAGCAAGTTCTGATTCGTCAGAGTGCACTGAGATATCTGAAAATTCTTCCACCGTAGTATGAGGCTCTTCTTCTGCAGTGTCATGCTGAGAATGAGACATCATCCCGGGAACTGGGGCGTCTTCTGGGTCTGCACGTTCCATCAAGAAATAAGCGGCCTCATTGGACGCATAGACGCTCTGATTTGCAGGGTTATACGTCCATCGTGCGGGGAAAACGACGGTTTGCGGAATGCGCTGCTGCGCATCATCACTTAGCTCAATATCAGCGCTAATGCTCCATTGTCCAGATTCTTGCTGATACGTGCTCCACTGAGCATCGTCAAGAGGGAGGTTGAACTTTTCACCAACACGCTCCATTAACTCATCTAAGGAAAGAGCCGGAGCATCTGAACGGCCATGAGATAGAACTGCCGGAGAAATACGTACAGCACGTGCTGCTGCGATAATATGGGCACGTTCTGCAATAATGGGCCACTCATACCGACGTACGCGCTCTGCTTCCCAACCAGATTCCTCAACGATTTGTTCAACACTTGCTCCTTGACGGAAACGAGCCTGAATATCACGGGGACCAAAAACACCGTTGCCAGGGCGACCGCGAAGAGGCTGAATGCGGCGAGCTTTAGCAATGCTGGTCCGTAGATTCTGATCGATAGGAAGAATATAACGTTCCCCCTGAACAGATTCTAAGACGAGGTGCTCACCGTCATCATGGATACCAGATAGTCGCAGCTCAAGCATGTTATCTCCTTGTTGGCAATAAAGTTCAAGAAAAGATTACCCCGAGACGCCCGTAACGCGCAGGAAACAACCACTCAAAAAACTAAAAAATACGTTTTTAATATGGGGTCACCAGCACAAAACTCTCCATAAGGTGTAAAAAAAGTCACATATTCAAAGATTTACACCCGTGAAAACCGCGAAAAATAAGGGTTCTTCCCCCAAAATAAGAGCCAATAGAAAAAATAGATAGCTTCCACAGCAAAAAATAGCTGTTTCTTACTAGACAACAGACAATATTTCGTGAAAAATGCTACGCGTTACCGGAAACTAAAGTAATACGTCTTTACTCAGCTCAGGTAACACTGTCCCACAGACTGCAGAAACTTCCCTAACGTACGATGGAAGGTATGCCTAAACACACGGAGCGTGAAAAACACTTTGGCTACAGACTACGACACACCTCGTAAACAGGACGAAGAAAACAACGAAGAATCATTTGAAGAGCTCAATAATCATCGCTCAGAAATGCAATCAGGTGCTGTTGACGAAGACGAAAATGCGGCAGCTGAAAGTTTTGAGCTACCCGGTGCTGATTTGTCTAACGAAGAACTCAACGTCGTTGTTCTTCCCGCACAAGATGACGAATTCACCTGCGGTTCTTGCTTCCTAGTGCGTCACCGTTCACAAATCGCTCATGAAGACGGCGGAATGCAATACTGCATTGATTGTGAAGGCTAAAACAGACGCCACTTAAATACTGGGGCGGGGAAGAAACCCAATGGTTTCTTCCCCGCCCCAGTATTTACAGAACTCTTAAGATTCAGATAAAGGATTGTCAGGAACGTCTTTTCCCTCATTGAGAATTTCGACAATACGTTCAGGATGCCGGCTAGAAGCTAACCAATAAGGAGTTGGATCAGCCGGATCAACAATATGGATTCGAACTTTTGGCTCAATCCAACCGCGAAAACACATAAAAGCACGACCATCTAACGCTGGACCTGCAACAACTCGCGCAGCATCACCATAAAACGCTTCAGCGTATCCCACATATTCACGTTCAATCTGTGCCCGACCAACACGTAATACTCGAGGCGTAATCTCGATTCTTGGAGAAGAGACAAAAAGAACGCCACCGACGAGAAGCATCATGAGAATACCCACCACAATGCCAATAGGAATATTGATCGGGGCAGCAACAAGATAACTTGCACAACCCACACCAATAGCTACTAGCCACGTACCAAAACCGGGGGAGAGCCGTTCATAGTAGAGAACGTCAGTGGAATCAGAAGACATACATAAACCTTTGAGTGATATCGAATAAGCATTAGCTGTGACAACTATCTTAGCGATATTTAACTGGTGATACTGGCTTCTGTTAGGCGCTTTGAGTTAAGAACCAAAGAACTCTATAACCATGAACACCGAAGAACCATCAGATAGAGAGACATCACACGAAGTACTCGAATGATGCAGAATTCTAGTACAGTGAACTACTGTGACTGAATCTATTGATATACCCCTAAAAATGCTTGATGAAGGTATCCCCGCTCCATGCTATGCCCACGACGGCGACGCTGGCGCAGACCTTCGCTCTACCATTGATACCGTCCTCGCCCCCGGCGAACGCAAAATGATACCTACTGGTGTCTCCTTAGCGCTACCTGACGGATATGTAGCGTTAGTACACCCTCGTTCTGGTCTTGCTGCCAAACACGGTATCACCATCGTTAACGCGCCAGGAACCGTGGACTCCGGATACCGTGGAGAACTTATCGTGTGTTTACTCAACACCGACCAAACTGAAGAATTTACTATTAACCGTGGTGACAGAATCGCTCAAATGGTGATTCAACGCTTTGAAAAAGCAAAATTTATTGCGGTGAAGGAACTTCCCTCATCTGAACGAGCTGAAGCAGGGTTCGGCTCAACTGGCGTTCGCTAGAATAATGAGGAAACACCATAGAATTGCTGTATAGGTAAGGTAAAAGACATGTTTGGGTTTGGAAAAAAGAAAAAACACGAAGAATCAGCTCAACAGAACCTAGAACAGGTCACAGAGCAAGAAGAACAGCTCACAACAGAAGAGCCTAAAACGCCATCAGAAGCCGAAGAAACGGCTCAAACGCCAGAAGAATCTCCTGAGGAAGAACTCACCACCTCTTATCTCTATGATCGTTCTGCCGGACCGTGGGATGTCTCCGAACAGCAAGAAACAGAAGGCTACATGGACTTTGGTGCAATGCGCATCAAAATGGTCAACGGCCTCAATATGCGTTTAGACATCGAACAAAAAAGTCAACAACTTGTTGCCGTAACCCTCACCAAAGGTCAAGGCACCTTACAAGTACAGGCTTTTGCGGCACCTAAATCACGGGGAATTTGGGACGACATCCGACAAGAAATTGCCAACTCAGTACGTGAACAAGGCGGAAGCGTGCAAATCCTTGACGGGTCGCTAGGTCGACAACTCGTCTCCCGTATTTCTGCACAAACACCAGATGGACGTAAAGGCTTCAGAGTGGCTCGCTTTGCCGGTGTGGACGGACCTCGCTGGTTCCTTCGCGGAGTATTCGCCGGAGACGCTGCAATCAAACCAGAAGCCGTCGCCGAAATGGAAGAAGTCTTCCGCTCGATTGTGGTGGTTCGCGGACAAGACCCTCGTCCTCCTCGTGAACTTTTACCGATGACGGTTCCTGCCTCTATTCAAGAAGCCCAACAACAGGCACAACAACAGTCATCAGTTCAGGGGAAAGAAGAACCCCCTAAAATGCCTCGTCGTGGACCAGAAATCACAGAAATAGGATAAAAAATGGTGCCTACTGCGGCAGAGAATACTAGCCATGAATCAGTTCCGCGAAAACGTTTAGAACGTTATCCGGAACGTTTTCGTGCGCGTGTGGGTGGACGCGTCGTTCATGTGACGTTATCTGCACCAACAGAGCCACCACGATACACTGCCGTACTTGAAGTGCGCCGTTCTAAACCGCTGGCTCCTTCTAACTATCATCAGCTAACGGGAATCCCCATTATTGAGGTCCTTGAAGAAGATTCTGACGACGAAACTCAAGAAGTTATCGCCGATGACGACGATTCTCCTGAAGAGACTCTCACCGATATCGAAGAATATAATATTCCTCAATATCGTGTGAGCAGTTATCCGAAAACACCTGCCCCGCTATACCCAGAGTTTCCCCCTCTTGCTGAAGGCGATTACCTAGAACTCATCTGGCATGGGCAACGAAACGTTCCAGGTATTGTTGCTGGCACCTATATTCGCTGCAGCGGGATGCTTTCTCAACGGGTAACGCCTCACCGCATGTATAACCCACGATATGAAATCGTTCCATCTCATATTGCCTACGAAGAGAAACACAAAACACGATGACTCAAGAACAACCTTCTCAGCCTCAAGAAGATACCGCAGAAACTGCTCACAAAAAATCTTTAAACTTGAGTGCAGCATTTGAACAAGCGGGTACTCAACTACGACGTAAAGATAACGGACACGTCGATGTTCTTCACGCTGTAGGCGGTATTCGAGGTCTCGCTGAAGCAGCCCTTCCCGGGCTGGTCTTCTTGATTCTCTTCATGAGTACTGAAAAGCTCTTTATCGCTTTAGGTTTTTCCTTGGGTGTAGCTGGAATTTTTGCGTTCCTTCGTCTGCTACAACGAGATACCTTGATGCAAGCATTATCTGGTTTTATAGGTGTTCTCATCTGTGCTATTGTCTCGTATCGTTCAGGTAGCGCTACAGAGTTTTACACACCGGGTCTTTATCTTAACCTCATCTACGGTGTTGTTGTAGGTGCGTCTATTGTGGTGCGTTGGCCTATTCTGGGACTTTTCTATAGCTATATTCGTGGTGAGCAAGGTACCTGGCGTCAACGTCCAGAACGCCTACGAGCATATAATTGGGCAACAATTATTCTATGTGCGATGTTTTTTGTGCGCCTTGCCGTGCAAGTTCCTCTATACCAGATGGACGCTGTTGCGGCGTTAGGTATTGCTCGTTTAGTGATGGGAATACCGCTATATTCTTTGGTCTTGTGGATAAGCTGGGTGATTTCTAAGCCTCAGGAGCAACAGACATTTTCCGCATAAAATGAGCTAACGTTCTCTGCGCCAAGACTTTAGAACAAGAAAACTCGTGTACGGCATGCATAGGCAAGGCTATACACGAGTTTTCTTTTTAGCTAAAGAGAGCTTTAATGTCTTCTTCGCCATCGGCAGTGGTGATGAAGAATAGTTCGTCTTCACCTTCGATGGGTTCATCGGGGCTAGGGGGACGAGGAACACCATCCCGTAGTATGGCGGTTAGCGTGGTGTCTTCTGGCCAATGGATTTGAGATACGGTGTGCCCAATGATGGGGTGATCTGAAGGGACCGTGTATTCTACAAGCATTGCACCACCGGCTTGAAGCTGAAGCAAACGAACAACGTCACCGACTTCTACTGCTTCTTCAACCAAAGCTGTCATCAATCGTGGGGTTGACACCGCGACGTCAACACCCCATGACTCATCGAAGAGCCATTCATTCTTGGGGTTATTTACTCGTGCGATAGTGCGGGGTACACCATATTCTGAACGTGCTAGTAAGGACACCACGAGGTTTGATTTATCGTCGCCGGTGGCCGCAACAATAACATCTGCTACTTCTGGTTTGGCTCGGCGAAAGACAGAGAGCTCGCACGCATCTCCAATAATCCATTGCGCATTGCGTAACTCAGAACGTCCAATGACTTCGGGTTTCTTGTCAATAATACGAACGTGGTGTCCATGTGCGGTGAGTTCTTTTGCGATGGAAGAGCCGACGGAACCTGCACCAATAATGAGAACGTGCATCGTGTTTATCTCCTGTCGTTTTCGTCGGTTGATTGTGCAGGTGGGGCAGCAAGAACTCGAGATATTTCACCAATATCTTCGGTGCGCATCATCGCGTGGACGACGTCTCCATGCTGGTAGCTCGAGTCTGCACGAGGGAGAATGCCTTCACCGAAACGGGTGATATAGGCAATGCGAACCTGCGCGGCAGCTTCAATATCTGTAAATGGTCGTCCTGCCCATTCTTCGTGGAGCTGTAGTTCTGCAAGAATAAGTCGGCCTGAAGCTTCTCTGAAATCTCCTGTCATGGTTTGTTCTGGCAAGATACGTCGCAGCACTTGGTCTGTGGACCATCGCACTGCGGCGACGGTAGGGATTCCGAGTCGTTGGAAGAACTCTGCACGGTTGGGATCATTAATACGGGCAACGACGTGGGAGACACGAAAAGTTTCTCGAGCGACTCGGGAAGCAAGAATGTTCGAGTTATCTCCAGAGGAGACTGCAGCGAACGCATAGGCCTCTTCAATGCCAGCACGTTTGAGGGTTTCTCTGTCGAAACCTACTCCAGTAATTTTTTTACCAGAGAAGTCTTTACGTAATCGGCGGAAGGCTTGTTCGTCTTGGTCAATAACGGCAACAGTATGACCTGAATCTTCGAGGGTATGCGCAAGCATGACACCGACTCGGCCTGCTCCCATAATCACAAAATGTGGCATATTTGTCTCCTCTAAAAGCCCTCGCCATTTGCGTGCAACCTATAGCCTATTCTAGTTTTTGTGATGACGCTAAGCCTCTGAGGATGATTTTAGTGTTTTTTGGGCGGGGTAGCTGTTTTTTAATCTCTGAAATGGCTACTCTTAGAGGCTGTGAACAAAGTATGGGGACACATCAAACGTTCTATTTGGGGACGACCAACGCACCGAGCAAACGTGCGTTTTCTTGCGTTGCCTAAACGCCGTGCTTTTTCACTTTTTGGGGCAGATAGTGTTTCGTCGGTTGCTTACGCTCCAGACGAGATTATTCTTATGCTTTCTTTAACTGGTGCTGCGGGGCTTGTTTTTTCACCTCTTGTCGCTATTGGTATTGCTTTGACGTTGCTGATTGTGGTGGGAACATACCGTTATAACGTTAACCAGATTTCTGAGCATGGTGAATACGAGCTTGTCTTGCACCGTTTAGGGCCGACTCCTGCTTTGGCTCACGGCGCGTCTTCTATGGTGGATTATGTGCTGACTGTGGCTGTCGCAATATCTGCTGCTACTCACTATCTTTTGACGATTTTTCCTCATCTCGTGCCACACCAACATTATCTTGCAGCGTTGTTGGTTATTGCCGTGACTTGGTTGTGTATTCGAGGGCTTCGTTTTACAAGTAAAGCTTCGATGGTTCCAACCTACGCATTTTTGGGGATTCTTGCTTTTACCGGTGTGGTAGGCATCTACCAGTATTACACCGGTACGTTAGCGATGGCAGAAAGTAGCACCTATTATGTGATTCCTCGTGGTGGTTTAGAAAGCGTTGTGAGCGGTTTAGGGCTCGTTTTGTTGTTGGCACGGGCTTTTTCCTCCGGTGCTGTTGCGTTGACTGGTGTGTCAACGATTAATAGTTCTGCTCAGTTTTTTGCGGCTCCTCAGAAACGTAACGTTGCTACTGTTTTGATGATTTCAGGGTTTGTCTCTTCAGTTCTTTTATTGTTGGTGATGTTCCTCGTTCACGCGATTGGTGCGGTGGTCGTTCAAGAACCCGAAAAATATTTAATGGTTCAAGGACGTCTCGTTGGCGAGGGCTTCCGACAAAAACCGTTGTTGTATCAGGTTGCTGAAACGATTTTTTCCGGCTCTTTAGTACCTGTTCTTCTAGGGTGTGCAACGGTGGGTATTTTGCTGACTGCCGCATGTACTGCTTTCGCTGGTTTTCCTTTGCTGACTTCTTCTATCGCCGAGAATAAGTATCTACCGGTGCAGATGAGAGCGCTTCATTCTGCTCGTCTTCACGCGAATTCGGTACTTGTTTTGGGTGCCTTGTCTGTGCTTCTGGTGTTTATTTTTGGTGCAGATATTAATGCGTTGATTCAGATGTATATTGTGGGGGTTTTTACCTCCATGTGTTTGACTCAGAGCGCTATTTTGAGGCATCGCTGGCAGCAGTTGCGTGTTACTTTAGAGCGTTTTAAGCGGCGTAAGTTGATTCGTGATGTGTTGGTGACTTCTTTTGGCTTGGTTGTCACGGCAGTGTCGATGCTTGTGGTGCTTTTGACGAAACTGACTCAGGGCGCTTGGGTGAGCCTCATTCTTATTCTTTTGACGATGGGAATGATGACATTGATTCGCCATCATTATGATTATGTAGATAAGGATTTAATGTTGTCTCAGGATGAAGAGTCATTAGAGCAGGCTCGTGCGCTTCCTTCACGAGTGCACGCTGTGGTGTATATTCCTCGTTTACGTAAGCCGGCGGCACGTGCTTTAGCGTATGCGCGTGCTTCTAGAGCTTCGACGATTAGCGCTGTTGCTATTAACGTCGCTGAGCAGAGCACGAAGGAGTTACTGAAGAAATGGGATACACTAGGTGTTCCTGTTCCGCTTACTATTTTAGATTCTCCATATCGTGATAGGGTCACTCCGTTGATTGAGTATATTCGGCAAAAGAAAGCTCAGTCTCCTCGCGATATTGTGGTGGTGTATTTACCGGAGTACGTGATTACTCGGTGGTGGGAGCGTTCTATTCATCGAAGAACGGTGCATAAGCTTGCTCAACGTCTGCGTCATGAGTCTGGTGTTGTTATCGCTCATGTTCCGTGGTCTGTCGGTCAAGAACAAGGAATCATTCAATAATGCTTGAGGCTAGGCACCTTTTATAGGGACAATACTTTAAAGTTGTTGGTGCTGGCTATTCATAAGACTAAGGACGCTATGAGCACAGTAGATTTTCATGTGGGTGCGATTTTTCGTGTACGACCGGAACGGGTCGCTCACGGCGGGTTTTTTGTTGCCCGTCATCATGGACGGGTTATTTTTGTTCGTCATGGTGTAGTCGGTGAGGAAGCAACAGTTCGGATCACGGGTATTGGACCGAAGGAGCGTTTTTTCTTTGCCAATGTTATCTCGGTTGAGTCGCCGGCGCCTGCCCGTCGTGATGGTGTGTGGGAGCCTGCAGATGCTCTAGTTGCTGCCCAAGAGGGCAGATTGCCGGTGGGCGGTATGGAGTATGCGCATTTATCACCTGCCGTACAGAGAGAATATAAACGTGAGATTGTTCGAGAACAGTTGATTCGCTTAGGTGCGATGGACGCTTGTGATTCTGTATTAGAGGACTTAGTTGTTCAGCAGTTACCTGGGGGAGAATACGGGACACGAACTCGTATTCATTATTCTGTTACTGAGCAAGGTCGTATTGGGATGAGTCCTTATCGTTCTGCTGAGGTAGTAGCGGTGCAAGGATGCCCGCTAGAGGATGCTGCCATGGGGCAGTTACGTCTTCATGAGTTAGAGATTCCTGATGTTGCTCGGGTTGATGTTGCGGTGTCTTCAACGGATGAGCGTACCGTTCATTTTACTTTGCGTGATGGTGTATCTGTTGCCTCTGTGAAAGATGATCTTCTTGCGCAGTGCCAGATGTTGTGGTCAGATCTTTCTGGGGTGAAGCCTTCTATTCTTTGTTCTGCCGTTAACCGTTCTGGGGGGCTTTCGCAACCTGTGATTTTATATGGCCAAGAGACTTTGCATGAGTCGTTTGAGCTGTCGGGTCGTACTTATAAGTGGGAAGTTTCTTCTCGTGGTTTTTGGCAGAATCATCGTTGGGCGGCTCAGACTTTAAGCGCTGCTGTGTTAGAGGCTTTGCCGAGTTCTCTTAAAGGCGGAACGATTTACGATGTTTATGCTGGCGCTGGTTTGTTTACCGCTCTTGCTGCTGATGTCGTGGGTGCTAAGGGAACTGTTTTGAGTGTTGAGGGGTCTGCGATAACTCATAAGAACGCTCGATATAATTTTGCTGTTCCAGATGGTTTTTCTCGTACTGATCGTTCTGCTAAAACTCATATTGAGGTGCGTCGTGGTGACGCTCGGAAGGTTTTGGAATCTACGGTACGTCAGGTGAAAGCGGGGGAGTTTAAGGCTCCTGATGTTGTTATTCTTGATCCATCTCGTGAAGGTGCTGGTCGTGGTGTCATCCGTCAGATTGATATCTTGGCCCCTGCGCGCGTTATATATATTGCGTGTGATCCTGCGTCTTTGGGGCGTGATACAGGGTATTTACGCGCTTTGGGTTGGCAGATGGTTCAGCTGAGTGCTTTTGACATGTATCCGAATACTCATCATGTGGAGTCTATTGCAGTCTTCGAAAAGACACATAAGGGTGAATAGTATCACATTTTGTGTATTTCTTTGATATTTTTATTCTAAAAGTCGCTCTATTAAATAATCAGAAGCTTTCGCACCCCTCGAAAACCGCTAGTTTTCAGGGGTGCGATTTTTTTGTCTTGAAAAATATTTTTTGAAAAAAGACGTTCTATTTAGTCACGTTTCTTTTGCGAAAAACAACTTTGAGTGTGACACGGTACACTAGTCAATGATAAGAGTTAGTGTCAATGTGTCTCTAAGAATCGCATCACACCAGCACACAAACCACAGGTAGCGTCCACACACGCACTATCTGAAGGTAGAGAACGAACATAGAGACCACACCACACAAACTTTCCATAACAGTGTCGAGAGGAGTCCCACATGAGCACTGTGGATAGCTTTAGTTCCAAAGGCGCACTAGAAGTCAAAGGAACAACCTACGAAATCTATCGGCTCAACGCCGTCAAAGGTGCAGAAAAACTTCCATACTCACTGAAAGTTTTACTCGAAAACCTCCTACGCACCGAAGACGGTGCAAACATCACAGCAGAGCACATCCAAGCTCTCGCCCAATGGAACCCCAACGCAGAACCTAACACCGAAATCCAATTCACTCCTGCACGAGTCATCATGCAAGACTTCACCGGTGTTCCCTGCGTCGTAGACCTTGCCACCATGCGAGAAGCAGTTAAAGACCTCGGCGGCGACCCCAGTAAAATCAACCCACTAGCACCAGCCGAACTGGTGATCGACCACTCCGTGCAAATTGACAACTTCGGAACATCCGAAGCTATCGCCCGCAACATGGACATCGAATACCAGCGCAACAGCGAACGCTACAAATTCCTCCGCTGGGGACAAGGCGCCTTTGACGACTTTAAAGTTGTCCCACCAGGAATGGGTATCGTCCACCAAGTCAACATTGAATATCTGGCACGTACCGTCATGGCACGAGAAGTCAACGGCACCCTACGCGCATACCCCGACACCCTCGTCGGAACCGACTCACACACCACCATGGTCAACGGTCTTGGCGTGCTCGGATGGGGCGTCGGCGGTATCGAAGCAGAAGCCGCCATGCTCGGACAGCCCGTATCCATGCTGATTCCACGCGTCGTCGGATTCAAGCTCACCGGCTCCATCCCCTCCGGCGCAACCGCAACAGACGTGGTACTCACCATCACACAAATGCTTAGAGAACACGGCGTCGTCGGAAAATTCGTAGAATTCTACGGTGAAGGCGTCAGCCAAGTTCCACTAGCTAACCGTGCAACTATCGGAAACATGAGCCCAGAATTTGGCTCCACCGCAGCAATGTTCCCCATCGACGAGGTCACACTAGAGTATCTACGCCTGACCGGACGCACTGAAGAACACATCGCATTGGTCGAAGCCTACACCAAAGAACAAGGGCTCTGGCACGACCCACGTCAAGAAGTTCAATACTCCGAGTACCTCGAACTCGATCTTTCTACGGTCGTACCCTCTATCGCTGGACCAAAACGTCCACAAGACCGTATCGAACTCTCTTCCGCACGCGAACAATTTAGCAAAGACATCCACAACTACACCCAACCTGGCAAAGAACACCAAGAAGTTGAAGTGTCCATGGCTGACGGGCGTCACTTCACCCTTAAAAATGGTGCCGTCTGCATCGCCTCCATCACCTCTTGCACTAATACATCTAACCCCTCAGTGATGATGGCGGCCGGTGTCCTTGCACGTAACGCGGCGGCCAAAGGACTTACCGCCAAACCTTGGGTCAAAACCTCTATCGCCCCAGGCTCTAAAGTTGTTACCGACTACTACGAAAAAGCTGGACTACTACCGGATCTCGAAGCACTAGGCTTCTACGTTGTCGGTTACGGCTGCGCCACCTGCATCGGAAACTCCGGTCCACTCGAACCTGAAATCTCCGAAGCCATCCAAGAGAATGACCTCTCTGTCACCGCAGTACTCTCCGGCAACCGAAACTTTGAAGGCCGTATCTCTCCAGACGTGAAAATGAATTACCTCGCTTCACCGCCGCTGGTTATTGCCTACGCGCTGGCAGGAAGCATGGAATTCGACTTCGAGAACGACCCACTCGGCCAAGACCACGACGGAAATCCCGTCTACCTCAAAGACATCTGGCCACACCCTGCTGAAATCGAAAAAATCATTGCAGAAGCAGTCGACACTGAGATGTACACCAAAGAATACGGAACCATCTTTGACGGCGACGAACGCTGGCAATCTCTTGAAACACCCACCGGAAACACCTTTGACTGGGACGAAGACTCCACCTACGTGCGCAAACCCCCATATTTTGAGGGTATGAGCATGGACATTGAACCGGCTCAAGATATTATTGGTGCTCGCGTGCTCCTCAAATTGGGGGACTCCGTAACCACTGACCATATTTCTCCTGCTGGTTCTTTCGCCGCTGATACTCCTGCCGGGCAATACCTCATCAAAAATGGAGTAGAACGTAAAGACTTCAACTCTTATGGTTCTCGTCGCGGTAACCATGAGGTGATGATTCGAGGAACCTTCGCTAATATTCGTATCAAGAATCAGCTACTGGACGGTGTTGAAGGTGGATTCACCCGAGACTTCACTCGTGATGGTGTGCAAAGTACCGTTTATGATGCTGCGCAGAACTACCAGCAAGCAGGTATTCCGTTGGTTGTCTTAGGTGGCAAAGAATACGGTACCGGTTCTTCTCGCGACTGGGCGGCTAAAGGTACAACTCTTCTAGGAGTTAAAGCTGTGATTGCTGAATCCTTCGAGCGTATTCACCGTTCAAACCTTATTGGCATGGGTGTTCTTCCGTTGCAATTCCCTGACGGAGAATCACATGAGTCACTGGGCTTGGACGGAACAGAAACTTTCACAATTTCTGGTGTTGAAGCACTCAATGACGGAGTAACTCCACGAACTCTGACTGTTACGGCTACTGCTGAAGATGGTACCGATACCGTCTTCGACGCTGTTTTGCGTATTGATACGCCTGGTGAAGCAGACTATTACCGTCACGGTGGTATTTTGCAATATGTGCTACGTAACCTTGTGAGAGAAAGCTAAAGAATCTGATTCTTTTATCGCATTCTTGAGTGTTGCGTTTCTATAAGAGAAATCGCCAGCTCATGGTTTCTGTATCTCTCGGTATGAGATGGTACTAAGCTATGAGCTGGCGATTTTTATTCCAAATTATATATTTTTTAGATGAGCATTTGAGAGGAAAGAAAACGTCCTGCTCAAAACCTGTTAAGATAGTTTTTATGCTAAAACAACCCATCTGGAGCGCGGACTCACCGAATCTGGTGATACACGGGGATAACCTTAAAGTCATTGAACATCTGCCAGATGAGTCGTTTCAGCTCATCTACATCGACCCTCCCTTTAACACTGGAAAAGTTCAGAAGCGTCAGAGTCTGAAGACTGTACGTTCTGATGAAGGCAATAGGGTGGGATATCAGGGGCAGCGTTATCAAACCATTAAAGGTGATATTGCCAGTTACGATGACTCTTTTGCAGATTTTTGGTCTTTTCTTGAGCCTCGTCTGCAAGAAGCTTGGCGTCTACTTAAACCAGAAGGAACTCTTTACCTGCACCTTGATTATCGAGAAGTTCACTATGCAAAAGTTCTCTTAGACGGACTATTTGGCAGAGAATGTTTTTTGAACGAGATTATTTGGGCTTATGACTACGGTGCTCGGACTAAACGACGTTGGCCCACAAAACATGACAATATTTTGGTTTACGTCAAAGACCCTAAAAAATATTATTTTAATAATCAAGAAGTTGACCGTGAACCATATATGGCTCCGGGGCTAGTAACTCCCGAAAAAGTTGCTAAAGGTAAACTACCTACTGACGTGTGGTGGCATACGATTGTTTCCCCCTCCGGTAGAGAAAAAACAGGTTACCCAACCCAAAAACCTTTAGGTGTTCTGCGTAGAATCATTCAAGCCAGTAGCGCGGAGCACGACTGGGTTCTTGACTTCTTTGGGGGAAGCGGAACGACTGGTGCTGCCGCGAGGGAGCTAAACCGTCGTTTTATTCTCATCGACCAGAATAAACAAGCAATTGATGTGATGCAGAAACGTTTTGAAAACTCTCCACCTGCTGAACCGTCATCGCAAGAGGCTGTGCCTGCTCCTGTGCGTTTTACGGTATTTCGGCAACGACCAGTTCGTTTGGTCGATAGAACATAAAAGATTATGATGCTCTACGTCGAGCAGTAAATAACGAACTATTTGGTGGCTTTAGTGTTCATAAATCGTTGTAGCCTTACCACAGCGGGTATCCTTGTATAATTATTGTTTCTATTTCGGGCCTCGTCTAAGGCACTGTGAACTAGTGCAGATACGACCTATCGGTGTTTAAAGGAGAGCAAGATGGGACTACTAGAGAATATCTCTTCCCCTGAGGATCTGCGGAGCCTATCACGGGATCAGATGAATACACTAGCTCAAGAAATCCGTGAATTCTTAATTAAACACGTTGCCCAAACTGGTGGACACCTTGGACCTAATCTTGGTGTCGTTGAATTGACACTTGGTATCCATCGGGTCTTTAACTCTCCTGAAGACTCCATTATTTTTGATACTGGGCACCAGTCTTACGTTCATAAGCTTGTTACAGGACGTCAAGACTTTCAGACTTTACGCCAAAAAGGCGGTTTAGCGGGATACCCCGACCGTTCCGAATCTATTCACGATATTGTTGAGTCTTCTCATGCCTCATCTTCTTTGAGCTGGGCAGACGGTATTTCTCGGGCTCACGCACTCCAAGGAAAATCAGAGCATTATACGGTAGCTCTTATCGGTGATGGTGCGTTAACCGGTGGCATGGCTTGGGAAGCAGTGAACAACATTGCGGCTGATAAAAATCGTCGTGTGGTAATTATCGTTAACGATAATGGTCGTTCTTATGCTCCGACTGTTGGCGGTTTCGCTAATCATATGGCAGAGCTACAACAAGAATTTCAAAAGCATTTAGACTCTGTTCGTCTTGACCGTCGTTATGATCGAACCCTCGATAAGATGCGTCGCGGGTTACAATCTACAGGGCCTCTGGGACAGATGCTTTATCGCGGCTTACACGGAATGAAAGCTGGCCTAAAAGATATCGTTGTTCCTAACGGACTTTTTGAAGATTTAGGGATGAAGTATGTCGGCCCTATTGATGGACACGACCAAGAAGCTGTTGAACAAGCTCTCAAATCTGCTAAAAACTTTGCTGGTCCAGTCATCGTGCATGCAATTACTGAAAAAGGTCACGGCTATGCTCCCGCCCGTGCTCATGAAGACGACCAATTCCATGCTGTTGGCAAAATTGACCCAAACACCGGTATGCCGTTATCTTCTTCTGGAGGTCAGTCTTGGACGAGTGTTTTTGCCCAAGAGATTAAAGACATCGCAGATGAACGTGAGGATATTGTGGGCATTACAGGAGCTATGTTAATTCCTGTTGGTCTTAAACCGATGGCACAAGCACATCCTGAGCGTGTCATTGACGTTGGTATTGCCGAGCAACACGCTGTTGCAATGAGCGCTGGGCTAGCTTACGGCGGTTTACACCCTGTAATTGCTCTCTACGCGACCTTCTTAAACCGAGGCTTCGACCAGCTTCTGATGGACGTTGCTTTGCACAAAGCTGGGGTGACTATTGTATTAGATCGTTCTGGCATTACTGGACCTGACGGCCCAAGCCATCATGGCATGTGGGACTTAGCGTTATTGCAGTTTATTCCGGGTCTTTATTTGGCTGCTCCTCGAGATGAACTCACTTTACGAGAAGAACTTCGGGAAGCTGTCAATATTAATAATGCGCCAACCGTGATTCGATACCCCAAGGGGACTGTGGGCGCACCCATTGCGGCAATTGAACGATGTGAAGACGGTGTAGACGTGCTGGCACGTAACGGTGACCGTGATGAGAGAACCGGCCAACGCGACGTACTGATTGTTTCAGTGGGTGCGTTAGCACCTTTGGCGTTAGAAGTATCTGAAGCGTTAGCTCAAGCACAGGTGACAAGTACGGTGATTGATCCTCGATGGGTCATGCCTGTCGCTGATTCTGTGGTGGATGCTGCTCGTGAACATCGTATTGTGGTGGTGCTTGAAGACGGCGTTCGTGCCGGTGGCGTAGGCGCAAGAATCCGTCAAGTGATGCGTTCACACGGTGTAGATACTGCTCTCAATGAGGTCGGTTTGCCTGTTGAATTTATTGCACATGCTTCTCGTGGCGAAATTTTTGAAGACGTCGGTTTAACTGTTGAGAAAATTACTGCCGATACCTTAGCTCAGCTTGCAGGGCAGATGGTTCCTTATGCGCGAACTAAAGGTGAGAAGCCCAAGCACGCAAAGAAATAACAAGGACTGTACCTTAAAATTCTTGGGGTGTTGGGATACCAAAATTTGGTATCCCAACACCCCAAGAACGTTAAAGTTATGAGAGATTACCCAAAGATGTTGACGATATCGCCAATGAACTTAAGGATAAGGGTAGCTACCTGAATAATCTGGTTAAAAATCTCCATGAGGATGACCTTTCTGCGTTGGCATAAGCCAAAAAATATAAGGATGTATTAGTGAAGGACTTAGGGAAACCTTACTAATGCACCTGAATATATCATTAGAAAGCTTCTGAAAGCTAGAGGAAGATAGTACCTTAATTAGCCCACAAAAATTCTGCCGTCTTTTACTTCTGTTGGATATTCAGGAAGCTGAGTAGGTGCAGGCCCTCCGATGACAGTGCCGTCAGCGATTGAAAACTGCGATGCATGGCAAGGGCAGGCAAGAATCGTTGCTTGTACATTGAGCTGACACCCTTGATGTGTGCAGGCCGAGCTAAAAGCCTTGAAAGTCCCTTCTTTTGGTTGGGTAAGCATAACGGTAACGCCTTCCGCCGTAGCTTTATAGGCTCCACCAACCGGAACGTCAGAAACGGATGCCATATCAGTGGGTTTCTGAGGTCCTTCAGCCTCTTGAAGCTGTGTATTCTCTTGAGCACAAGCGGTCAACGCGACACCTGCGGTGCCAACGCTTAGACTACCGAGTATAGTACGGCGACTCATCCCTTCATGGGGTATACCTGACATGATTTCTTCCTAAAAATAGTCTGAATAATGGGGTTTATGGTGTGTGAAACTTTTCGAATAACGGTAGCAAAACTGGCATCGTAAGTTGAACCTGCCACGGGCGAGCATCGAGTGCAATGAGCTCATTCTCGAGAGATTCCGGTGAGGACATATCAGGCAAATTCCAACAAACTCTACGTAACGTATCAGGAGTCAAAATATTATTGTGCGGAATCTTTATATCCTCGGAAAGCTGATTAACAGCAATCTTCGCTTCTTGAATGAGTGCTAGAGACAGCGGGCGACGGCACTCCCATGATTTTAGCGGAGGCGGACCTTGCGAGGGAATGGTGAAAGGAACATAATCTTTTTCTTGGCGCACTCGAGCAATAGCCCGTATCCATCGCGGTGCTTCACGAGCTAAAGCTCGTGTTTGGAAGCCTGGAATTTTTAGTAGTTGAGGAACGGTTCGAGGCGTCTCTAAGGCTGCTTGAACCAGTGAAGCATCGGGAAGAAGACGTTTAGCTGCAATGTCTTTACACTCTGCTAGATGCTCTCTCTCGTACCATAGGTTACGTAAAACTGTTAGCTGAGCTCGCGTAGAAAGCTCATGAATACCTTTTGTCTTACGCCACGGATCGCGTGGTTTCTGCGGATGATTAGTGCGAACAATATAGTCGAATTCTTCCAAAGCATATTGAAGTTTCCCCTGCTCCCTCAATACTTCTTCGAGAGCATCTCGTAAGTCGACAAGAACTTCAACATCTAAGGCAGCATAGACGAGCCATTCTTTGGGTAATGGGCGAGAGGACCAATCTACCGAGGAGTACTCTTTTTTGAGGGTATAGCCTAGAAGCTGTTCAACCATAGAAGCTAAACCGACTTTTTGGTATCCAGCTAGACGTGATGCTAGCTCTGTATCAAAAATACGTCGGGGGATTAGCTCTAGTTCTCTGAGGCAAGGGAGGTCTTGCGTGGCAGCGTGAAGTACCCATTCTTGCGGTGCAAGGAATTGATAGAGAGGTTCTAAATCTATAGAGGCTATGGGGTCAATAAGAACAGGCGCTGTTCCTGCACGTTTGAGCTGTATCAAGAATGCGCGTTGACCATATCGAATACCTGAAGCACGTTCAGTGTCGATAGCTACAGGGCCAGTGAGTGCTTTAAGCCGTTCAAGTGCACGGGTGAGACCAAGCTGCGTAGTGATGACAGGAGGAACACCGCTTGCAGGGGCTTCTAACAAGATAGGCGCTGTTGATGAGGGGCATGAATCTTTTGCACAGCTATCAGCTGCGGTACGTATGCGAAACTCATCTAACAAAAAATCACTACCTTGTGTGTACGCTCAGATGCGAGGTGCCGTATATAGATTCTTTTCTATTCTAATCTGTTGTTGTTGGTGTAAACGATAAACAAAGCGAGTTAATACAGTACCGTTGGTCTGTTGGAGTGTTGTATCCCTCACCTTCGAAGACGTGGCCAAGGTGTGAATCGCACGCTGAGCACCGTACTTCCACGCGTACCATGCCGAGAGAATAGTCTTTGATATAGCGGATTCGATCTTCTGCTAAAGGGCTGAAAAATGATGGCCAACCACAGTGTGTCTCAAATTTTTCGGTGCTACGGAATAACTCTGTATTACATGCTTTACATGAGTAGATACCTTCGCCTGTGTGGTTCCAATACTCTCCGCTGAAAGGTCGTTCTGTTCCGCCTTGACGCAATATTCTGTACTCTTCGGGGCGTAGTACTGTTTTCCAGTCTTTGACGATTTTTCCGACTTCAGGGTGTTCAGCGTTCATGATGTCCTTATCTATTTGTTGTTGTACGGTAGTAGTCATCTGAATTTTACTCGTTCTGCTTGCTCAAATGTGGTGGCTTATGTTGGTCTTGTCGAACGAAAAAGAACAGGACACTGTGAGAAAGATAACCTAAAGTGGATTGATATTCGGGTTTGTCACTTATGATTAACGTGGCAATTAGTTGAACCGATGAAACCAACTAAGGGCGGAGGAAAAATGACCGACTCTCAAAAACAAGAAGTAGCCATATCAGATAACTCGCTACTACTCATTAGCGGTGTTGCTCGAAAAGCAGCACGCACAGGTGCTCTCGCAGGAGCTGCTATTACTGCTACCGGCATGCTATCAGCTGCCGCGCTTTCTACCTACTTTGCACGACAAGTGGTGGTACCACCTAGCCGACCTGAAGAAAACCTTAAAGTTTTTTCTGTTGGTTATCCTGTAGAACCACGACGAGAAGACGAACATCCTACTACTATCACTCTTAACGCGACACCGGCTACACGAGCACCCGGTGAATACGGCCTCTACTTCGACGGTGGTACACATTTTGCTCATCTTGGTGAAGTGCTTTCTTACCAACCGTATGAAGAAAAAGTGGTTCGTCGTGTCATCTCCGTTGAATCTGGTGATTTATCAAAAATTGTTCGAGGGCGACTTTCTGGAGTTATCGCACGAACACCGGAAACTGCGGGGTATCGTGCTGAAGAAATTACCCTGAACTTGCCAGTAGGTGAAGCTCCTGCTTGGTTGGTTCACCCTCAAGCAAGCTATCGCGATTATCCTCAAGAGTCGACTCCTAAACCTTCTACGACATGGGCCATTATGGTTCATGGTATGGGCGTAACTCGTGCAGAGACTTTACGCGCCCTTGAGGCAACTCAAAGCCTAGGGCTTACCTCTTTGCATATCTCATATCGTAATGACCGTGACGCTCCGCCTTCAGACGACGGCCGCTATGGTTTAGGATTCACCGAATGGCAAGATGTTGATACTGCCATTGAATACGCTCTAGAACATGGCGCTCAAGACGTTGTCCTCTTCGGATGGTCTATGGGTGGTGCAATTAGTTTGCAGACTATGGATAGAGCACGTCATCGTCGTGCAATTAAGGCTCTTGTCTTAGACGGCCCGGCTATTGATTGGCTTCAACTCATCGAGTACCAAACAAAATATAACCGTCTGCCATTGCGTATCGGAGAGCTAGGCATTTCGATGATTTCTAAACCTGCTCTAAATATCTTTACCGGACTTAAACGTCCAATTGAGCTATCGAAGATGTCTTGGACTCGCCGCCCCGGCGATATTCGAATCCCAACTCTGATTTTGCATTCTTTGGACGATACATATGTTCCAGCATCTAGCTCTCAAGAGATTGCCATGAAATCTCCGTTAGTGGACTTTATCCCGTTCTTTGGAGCAACGCACACACGTGAGTGGAACGTCGATCCTCAGAAATGGACGAACACTGTTATTGATTGGCTAAAAATTCGTCTCGGATAGTTGTTTCTCTGCGTCGCTGTTATCGAAGGTGGGTGTTTGCTAGGAGAGTAAACACCCACCTTTTTGTTGCAGTGCGGGGATATTAGGAGAGAGCAATTTTGGCGTAGGTGCCGTTTGTAATAGCTAATAAGTCTTGTGGGCTTAGCTCAACGTCTAGACCTCGTTTACCGCCAGAGACAAGTACTGTTGCAAAATCTTCAGCGCTGCTATCGAGTAATGTGGGGTGCGCTATTTTTTGTCCGATAGGGGAGATTCCACCAACAACATATCCGCTACGACGTTCTGCAATTTTTGGGTCTGCCATAGTCGCATTTTTCCAGCCGAGAGCTGCTGCCGCCGCCTTAAGATTGAGTTTTCCGGCAACGGGTACGATACAGACGGCATAGTTGTTATCGTGGGCAATCATGAGGGTTTTAAAAACTTGTTGTTCGCTTCGACCTAAGGCTGTAGCAGCTTCTAAACCGAACGAGGTCTCGCCCTCACGATGTTCATATTCTCGTGGCTCAAAAATAATTCCAGCTTGGCTAAGTGCTTGTAACGCTGCGGTAGCTGTTGCTACGTTTTTCTTTTTCTTTGCCATGATTTCCGTACTATGACTTTCTGTGTTGTGGTGCTTACTTGGTATCTACCCTAGAAATGAGAGAGTGCTTTATCAAGAGTGCTATGAAGTAACGCGGGTCATAGTTGGGTTTTTAATGAGGTAAGGAATTACACTGGTTGAGAACTTAAAACAGCATGACAACGATGCTGCTGTTTCCAAGCCAAGTTTTCAAGGAAGATACCCTATGGCTTCATATACGCACCTGATAGAACGTCGCCCAAATGTTTCGGCACAAGAACTACTTGCAGGATTTCGCCCTTCAGAGCGTTTTGGTGAGGTGTCTTTTGACACGTACCGCCCAGATCCCAGTCAGCCAAGTCAGGCTCAGGCAGTAGAGACCTTACGTGCTTTTGGTGCTACGGTAGCACCTACTCAAAAGAGCGGAGGATTTTTCTCGCGGCTTTTTGGGTCTTCCTCCTCATCTTCACAGAAGAAAACTGGCATATATCTTGATGGTGGTTTTGGTGTCGGTAAGACCCACCTTCTAGCCTCTTTGTGGCACAGTGTTGAAGGCCCAAAGGCTTTTGGCACTTTTGTGGAGTATACGAACTTAGTAGGGGCTTTGGGGTTTCGTTCCACAGTAGATGCGCTGAGTTCTTATCGTCTGGTGTGTATTGACGAATTTGAGCTTGATGACCCGGGCGATACGGTGTTGATGTCTCGTTTGATGCGTGAACTATCTGATGCTGGTGTTCGTTTGGCGGCAACATCGAACACTTTGCCTGGAGCTTTGGGGCAAGGGCGTTTTGCTGCGGCAGATTTTAAGCGGGAGATTCAGGTTCTTGCTGAACAATTTGATGTGTTACGGGTAGATGGTGAGGATTATCGTCATCGTGGTTTACCTCAGGCGCCTGAGCCTGTTGTGTTGGGTGCTGAAGAATCTTGCGCTCAGCAACGTTTTAGCGGGAGCGATGTAGTTGCCTGTGATGATTTTTCTGCGGTTATTGAGCATCTATCGGTGGTTCATCCTTCGCGGTATCGTCAATTATTAGATGGTCTTAGCGGTATTGTGTGGAAGAATGTTCAGACGATTACGGAACAGTCAGTAGCTCTTCGTTTCGTTGTTCTTGCTGACCGTCTTTATGACAAGGATTTGCCGATTATCTCTTCGGGTGTTCCTTTTGACCAGGTGTTTACGGAGGAGATGATGAATGGCGGATATCAGAAGAAGTATTTTCGTGCGGTGTCACGTTTAACGGCGTTGGCTCGTGAAGGAAATGGCTAAGGTCGCTACCGCAACACGCCCAAAATGTGATGTATTACACGATATGAAATATGGGGTGTTTATAGTGTAAAAACTCTAAATACCCCTGTTTTTCCTTGAAAACAAGGGGGATATGGTGTGTTGTGTGGCGATTTGGCAAGAACGAAAAAAACGTGTAAAGTGTTTACCTGTCAGCCAAACGAACACTTGTTTCGTTGAGGTGTTGATATGCGGTTGTAGCTCAGTTGGTAGAGCACCACCTTGCCAAGGTGGATGTCGCGAGTTCAAGTCTCGTCAACCGCTCGCATGATGCTTATAAAGAGCACACGCCCTAGCTTCTAGCAAGGCTCGGTGAGGTGGTCGAGTGGTTAGGCAGCGGCCTGCAAAGCCGTGTACGCGGGTTCAAATCCCGTCCTCACCTCGCAGACATTATTTATAATGTTTAAGCGCGATTAGCGCAGCGGTAGCGCGTTTCCCTGACACGGAAGAGGTCACTGGTTCGATCCCAGTATCGCGCACAAAATGACCCCAGTTCTTGTACAGGAACTGGGGTTTTGTGTTACCTGTAAGAAATTTTCAAAAGCTAACCCAGATTAGCTAAACCTACTCCAATGCGTTGATATGTAACAGCGATTTATGCTGTGTGGTCGCTCCATCAAGCGATAGGAGGGGGAGAGAAAGCCTAGAGCATTGTTAACTTTTGCGCTCTTTACGTTATAACGGATTCCGTCACGCCCGCTGTATAGGAACTGGAAAAAACTTTGTCTGTAAATCTGAGAGGTTTTGTAACAGTATACAAGTCAGTCTATATTCACAGCTTAAAGTGATTAGCGTGGCGAATAAAGCAAGATATTTTTCAATATCCAGTGAGGTCTTACTTTGGGTGAAATTTTTATTCATCTTCTGGGGATTTATAGTACGAGGATGCTGCTACGAGCCTACGTCAATGTTCAAAGAATGCTAAAGTAACATCGGTGGAGTACTATTGGGTTACTGAGGAAAAGTGATTGACCTGTTTTTATTTACTAGAGTAAAGTTACCTTGTCAGAGGTTTTGATATAGATAGTCCTCATGCCATGTTCGGTCCTTAGCATAGGGGGTAATATTCGGCATCTTTTATACTCAAGGGATTTCCATGAGTTTCCGAATACATTCAAAACTAAAAAT